>CAYUJF010000020.1:0-9021 GCA_964445015.1 uncultured Candidatus Saccharibacteria bacterium | reverse complement strand
GACTCCGTCGCGCCGCCGCCCTCGCCGTCGGTCACGACTGGGATGACCTCGACCTCGGGTTCGTCGCCGGCTAGCCAGGCGTCGCTCGAGGCGATGGCCTCGTCGAGGGGTTCGGCCGCGACGCGCCGGAGATCGTCCGGGGTAGTGGCCGGCTCCTCATCCGCGTTGATGTTGGGGTCGACGATGCGGTCAGTCGGCGCCGGCGTCTCGCCGCCGGACGCGGTGGTGCCGCCCTCGCTGGTCGGCTTCGGTGTCGACCGCCAGATGACGGTGAAGGTCGGCTTCGGTGGCGGCGGGTCACCGCGTTCGATGACGAACATGAAGCTTCCCACCTGGATTCTCCTCGTGGGAGCCGTCGGTGTCCACGCCAGATACGCATCGTAGAACTTCTGGGTCATGGCGTGGAGATCTGTGCAGCCGTCCTCGTCGCACGTGCAGAGAAGCCACTCCTCATCGAGCCCGTTGAGGATGTTGGTGAGGCCGTCGAGGCCCACGTTGCTCCTGACCAGCTCGACGATCGACTGAGAGATCATGCCGCCGAGCTTGGCAGCCGCCATGGTGACCTCGCTGATGACGCGATCGCGCACGCTCTCGGGGATGATGTCGTCGCGCCGCGCGTACGCCTGGTCCGTCAGCTCGTCGCCGAGTTCCTTCTTCTGCCCCTCCGTCAGCTTGTCGAGCTCGGCCTCCAAGACTGCACTCGCTGCAGCCAGAAGAACTCCGTGCCCAGGGATCTTCTCGCTCACAGGCGTTCAACTCCTCGATATCGGTGTGTGTGGTAGGTACATCCTGCCCGGCGCAAGCGCTAAGAGCAGAACAGAACTACATTACTCTATTTTTGCTGGTTTGTCAATATTAAAAGGAAGAGGGCAAACCGGAGTTCGGTTCGCCCTCAGCGCAGGGTCTCTGCAGTCATGAGGCACTAGACGAGGTACCAGGTGATGACGGCGCCCCTGGGCACCTCATAGGTCGCGGCGGCCGGGATCCACCGACCATTCACTCGGTAGTTGAGCCGGCCGGCGAGGGAGCCGACTTTCGTGACCAGTCCGCCACGGACAACGACGCCATCGGGGAACCGGTCTTTCGTGTTGGCAAGGACGGTGTCATTCTTCAGCCTTGCCACGATGGTAATCGCGCTTCCGGCAGCTTGGGCAGATTCAGCACCCACGGCACAAGCCAGAAGGGCGCCGAGCACCAAGGGAGCCATGCGGAACCACTCGCGACGGTCGACTTGCAAGAGGCATCACTCCTCGAAGAGACTCTCGGCCAAAAACCCACCGAGGTAATTCACATCATACATGGAAAAAAGAAAAAATAAAAAGTGTGTTTTACACATCTTACTTAGGCATTAGAAATTAGAACTTAGATATTTTCTTGTTATTCCTGTGCGGGGGCGGTAGTACGACGGCTGGTAACAATAATTAGCAAAATCAAAGGCACAATCAGTAAGATATTGTAAAAATTATTGACAGGGCCAATAAAGCGAGATTGCTCGATGATTTTCTGTTGCATCTCAATCGGCAGAAAGCGCAGAACGGTAAGTAGAAATAGAACGATATTTAAAATACTGTAGGCAATTGTTTCAAAAGGAGTAACTACCGACCAAGACCGCATAAAACCAATTGGCGCCTTCGCTGAAATTATCACTACTACAATGACGAATAGGGCGATACTGACGGTGTAGGGGGTTGTATTGGCTTGAACCCAAACCGAATCAAAGAGCATATTTTTGCCTTTGAAGAAATTGAAAATCGATTGCCCCCAAACAGTGGCAATGACGATGCCGGTATATATCGCCATTAATGACGTAAAAATCCTTTCGCGTTGCATGGCAAAACCGTAGACAACGCCAATAATAACAGCTATACCAGCGAAAAGATCCCAGCTCGCGTTGATATTGACTGGACCGATGACGCCTCCTTTACCTATTTCGCATAAAATATACCTGTACGATACTATTTATGCGAAGAGGTTAACCGCTCCGTAGCCCATTCGACTATGCTCAGGGCGAAGGGCGGTACGCATTAATTATACCAAACAATAAGTCAGTGATTTATCGATTTGCAACAATCGATTTCGGTCGAATCAAAATCGGTCGAGATTGGTGCAAAAATTAGAATCCAAACCAGCTTTTGCGTTTGCCGCCTTGTTCGGCCTGGCGCAATTTTTCGTAGAGTTCTTTTTCTTCATCGCTTAAGCGTGCCGGTATCTTTACCCTTACAATTAAATGCAAGTCGCCGCGGCCGCGTCTGGTCTGATTGCCCTTGCCTGGGAAGCGGAGGGTGGTGCCATCTTGCGTCCCCTTGGGAATAGTAATATCGATGGTTTGATTGCCGATTTTTGCTTTGAGCTTATCTCCGAGGGCGGCCTGGGCGGGCGTAATTTCTATTTCAGCCTGAACGGTGGCGTAAGCCTGAGAGAACATTTCTTCGAAAATGTCGCCCAGGCCGCCAAAACCCGAAAAACCTTCCCAGCCCGAGGCTGGTCCGCCTTGGGCGGAAAAACCTCCCGATCGGAATCCGCCTGACCTGAAATCACCCCAACCCGGTTGACCACCGAAACCACCGGCACCCGCACCGGCAGATCCAAATTGGTCGTATCGAGATCGCTTTTCAGTATCGCCCAAGACCTGATAAGCTTCGTTAATTTCTTTGAATTTTGCATCATCGCCACCGCCTTTATCGGGGTGGTATTGATGTGCTTTCTTGCGATATGCTTTTTTGATTTCGTCGGCACTAGCAGTTTTGGAGACACCGAGAACATCGTAGTAATCAGTGGACATATATATTTAATGACAAATTAAAAATTAATAATGACAAATCAAACCAAAATATCTAAATGTCAAAATTTATACATTTTCCGCCAAAGGCGGACCAGCCAGCCTTGGGCTGGGAGTATTAATTTTGATTTGACATTTGGTATTTGTAATTTGACATTCGTAAACGGGATGGGCTGGTGCCTCATCCCGTTTACTCTACACTATCTTCGGTTACTTGTCATTATCTTTTGTGCTATCTTCTGACTTTTCGGCCTCTTCGGCAGGCTTCTCCGCATCACTTTTGTCCGATTCAGGCGCCGGAGTTTCTTCTTTCTTCTCCGCATCGTTTTTTGTATTAGCGGCCGAATAGAGCTCTTGACCAACCTTTTGAATTGTCTGAGACAAATCTTCGGAAGTTGTCTTTATTTTGTCTTCGTCGTCGCCTTTAAGTGCTTCTTTGGCGGCATCGATTTTTTCCTGGACTTCTTTGCGAGTTTCTTCCTTGACCTTGTCGCCGGCATCTTTCAAAGCCTTTTCGCTTGAAAGAATTAGTTGTTCAGTAGCGTTTTTGATTTCGACGGACTCTTTTTTCTTCTTGTCTTCTTCGCTCAAACCACTTGAAGAGGTGATGGTGATTTTCTGCTCTTTCCCCGTGGCTTTGTCCTGAGCTTTGACATTCAAAATACCGTTGGCGTCGAGGTCGAAAGTAACTTCAATTTGCGGAATGCCTCGAGGCGCCGGTGGAATACCGTCGAGCATGAATCTACCCAAGGTACGGTTGTCGGCGGCCATTGGACGTTCACCTTGCAAGACATGGACTTCGACTGAGGGCTGGTTGTCAGCGGCGGTCGAGAAAATCTGGCTCTTGCTGGTTGGGATGGTGGTGTTGCGTTCAATGAGAGGTGTAGCCACGCCGCCCAGAGTTTCAATACCCAAAGTCAGGGGAGTGACATCCAGAAGTAGAATATCCTTAACCTCTCCGCCCAACACACCACCTTGAATGGCAGCGCCCAGTGCTACAGCTTCATCGGGGTTAACGCCTTGGTTGGGATCTTTGCCGAAAATTTCCTTAACCTTTGCTTGAACCGCCGGCATGCGGGTCATGCCGCCGACTAATATGATTTCGTTGATGTCGGAGGCTTGAAGTTTGGCATCTTCCAAGGCTTTCTTGCATGGCTCTTCTGTTTTATTAACCAGATCAGCAACCAACGAATCCAGTTTGGCACGAGTCATTTTGACGTTCATGTGTTTCGGACCGGAAGCATCGGCAGTCACGAAAGGAAGGTTGATGTCGGTTTCAACGGTAGTTGAAAGTTCAATTTTGGCTTTTTCAGCTGCTTCCTTAACCCGTTGTAATGCCATCTTGTCTTGTTTGAGATCGACACCTTGCTCTTTTTTGAACTCGTCGATAAGGTGATCCATAATGACTTGGTCGAAATCGTCACCACCAAGGTGAGTGTCACCATTAGTTGACAATACTTCAAAACTGGCTTCTCCGTCTTGTTTGCCGATTTCAAGAATTGTGACATCGAAAGTTCCGCCACCCAAGTCGAAAACAGCGATTTTTTCATCTTTAGTCGCATCTTTATCAAGACCATAAGCCAAAGCGGCGGCGGTTGGTTCATTGATGATGCGTTTTACTTCTAAGCCAGCGATTTTACCGGCATCTTTTGTGGCCTGACGCTGCGAATCGTTGAAGTAGGCGGGGACGGTAATGACGGCTTCTTTGACCTCACTGCCAAGGTAGCTTTCAGCATCTTTCTTAATTTTTTGTAGAACAAAAGCTGAGATTTCCTGTGGGCTATAATCTTTGTCGTTCATTTCGACAGAGATAGTATCGCCCTTGCCCTCTTTAATAGTGTAGGGCATTAATTTGACGTCGCGCTGGGTTTCGTCTTCGTCAAAGCGGCGGCCGATGAAACGCTTGACCGAGTTAATAGTGTTGTCGGGGTTGGTAACAGCTTGGCGCTTAGCCAGGACACCCACCAACCGTTCGCCGGATTTATTTTGTGCCACAACGGAGGGGACGATGTTGCCGCCCTCGGCCGTTGGGATAACTTTGGGTTTGCCGCCTTCAATGACAGCGCCCACCGAGTTGGTGGTACCCAAGTCGATGCCGATTATTTTGCTCATAAAATTCTCCTTTCAGTCGAATATTGTTAGATGTTACGAGTTAGATGTTAAATGTGTTAACGCTTAACTTTAACCTCTATACTTGTTTATCATGTTACTACACGATAAACACAATGTAAAGCTTACTTAACATTTTGTCAAGTCCTTCGACTTCGCTCAGGATTTTCAACCTTCGACTTCGCTCAGGATTTTCAACCTTCGACTTCGCTCAGGATCGCAGACCCTGAGCTTTTTGAACAGGTCAAGAGTTCGGTTATATTCGTGAATCGTAAATCTTAAATCATGAATCTACTATTTAACTGTCACTTTAGTAGGTCTGAGGACTTTTTCGCCAAATTTGTAGCCATGGCTGTGGATGGCGTGGATTGTATCGCCGCCCTTGCCTTCGTGAGAATCAACCGCTTCGTGAAAATTAGGGTCAAATTTGTCACCTGCCGCCGCAGGAATTTTTTCAATGCCAAGGTTTTGCAGAACTGTAATCAGCTGCGACTGAATATGGAGAACACCAACAATAGCTGGATCTTTTTTTTGTTCTTCAGACAGGTGGCCAAGTGCCAATTCAAAGTTATCCACAATCGGCAGAAGTTCGAGCATGGTTTCAATTTTAGATGCCTGTTGCCAGTCCTTTTTTTCTTCCTCGACTCTTTTTCGATAATTATCAAAATCGGCCAAGCATCTCTTTAGGCTGGTTTCCAAGTCGGCAATGCGCTTTAGGTTTTGGCTTTTCTTATTTGTCATCATCAATTAACAATAGGTATTAAACCGTTGATTGTCAAGGGAAAGTGAGATAGAATGTGGCAAGAAGTAACGCCAGACACGGAAGGGTGAGAAGAGTGAGGGTGCCCATAGAGGCGTTCATCGGCGAGGATTACGAAGGTGATGATCTGCCTTTCGAGGTAGACCTGGGAAGCCGGGTTTCGCTGATGGTGGCTATCGGTCACGGCGATTTCGTGGGAGAGCGAGCAACCGTCATCCGCCCGGCGGAGGGTACCTACCCGATGACAGCAGCGTCGGACGCGACTTTCCTTCCCCAACCAGGGGAACCTCCCAGTGGTCTCACCGAGCAACTGCTAAGGGGTCTGTAGGATGCGCGCGGGGCGCTCCGGCCAGTGGCCGGAGCGCCCCTCTTCTTTTTAATCTACTATTTGCTATTGCTTCTTACTTATTCCTTGTGATTTTCTGTGTTACATTGGTGGCATGAGTCAGTCTGCCATCATCAGGACTCTGATCGCTTTTTTTGCTGCCGGCTGTTTTTTGGCCGGGAGTTACAATCAATTTGTATCTTCACAGGTGATCGCCACTATCATCGTTCTCTTGGTTTTGGCGATGCTTATTTTCTGGCGACACAAAATATTGCGGTTAGTTTACGGTGCGGCAATTGTCTTTGGTATCGGCATAGTGATTACTACCTGGTATGTGTCGCGATTAACGCCACCTGAAAGCTTTTATAGCGATTTTGTGGCGCAAGGCACCGTTATCGCCGAGCCTGTTAATAAGCCCACCAATCAGCAGCTAATCGTCAAGACAGATAATAACCGAATTGTTCTTGTCAAAGCCGAGACATTTCCGTTTTATAATTACGGCGACAGAATTAAGTTGAGTGGAGAGTTGGTGAAGCCGGAGGGTTTTGATAGTGGCAACGGCAAGATATTCGATTATCCCAACTATCTGCTCATGAAGTTTAAAACAGCGGCTATCACTGATAAGCCAGACATTGAACTCTTGTCACACGGCAATGGCAATGCAGCCATGAATGCCATATTTACAGTCAAAAGAATTTTCGAAGATGCCATAGATAGCACCCTACCTGAACCGGAAGCGTCGCTTGATAAAGGTATATTAATTGGCAGTCGCGCCAGCTTTACAGAAAGTTTTACGGAAGCGTTGCGGCGTAGCGGTACCAGCCACATTGTCGCGATTTCTGGCTATAACGTGACAATCGTGCTTATGATCTTTTTTCTATGGGTGCGGAAATTTTTTGGCTTCAAAACAGGAGTTATCCTTGGTCTAATATCATTGATTGTTTTTGTAATCCTCACCGGCGCTAACGCTAGTATCGTTCGAGCGGCTATAATGGGGTCGTTGGTTCTCTTTGCTAAATCTATTGGACGCCAGCCGCGGCTCGAACATTCCTTGTTCATCGCCGCGGCTGCGATGATAGTTATTAATCCACTTATTGTGAGGTTCGACACCGGCTTCCAATTGTCCTTTCTTGCCGTCTTGGGATTGATATATTTCTCACCTATGTTTGAAAAATGGTTCGGAAAAATATCTTATTACGCGAGGCTGCCGAAAATTATTCAAGAGAGCTTAACGGCCACGCTTGGTGCACAGCTCATGACCCTGCCGCTGCTGCTTGTATCGTTCGGGCAGGTTTCCGTTATCGCTCCGGCTGTTAACGCTATTGTCTTACCATTAATACCGATCGCGATGTTATTAAGTTTTATAGGAGCGACCGTGGCCGCAATCGTCCCAGTGTTAGGGCAGGCCGCATCTATATTCCCGTTGGCGATTCTTAAACCGATTACATGGCTAATCAATGCTACTGCCGAGTTGCCATTTGCATCTATTAGCGCCAATGGGGTGAATGGTTGGTGGCTGCTACCGTGGTTCCTTATTGTTATTATGTGGATTAATTGGAGGTACCTGGGTGAAAAGCTCAAATGTCAAATTAAAAATGTCAAATCAAGCCTAAATTTCAAATGATTTAATATTGATTTGGCATTTGTAATTTTTAATTAAATTTTTTGTGAATAAAAAATATAGTATCTACATTCTTATTTTACTGTTGGGCGTGGCACTCTACATTTGGGGTAGGGTTTTGACCACTTCGCCGGCCCAAAGTGATGTAAGGGTTGTTTTTTTGGATGTGGGCCAAGGTGATGCCATTTTGGTACTTATGCCGGCGGGCAAACAAATGCTTATTGACGGCGGACCGGACGATTCGGTTTTGCAAAGCCTGGGCAAATATATGCCGCTTTTTGATAATGAAATCGAGACTGTTGTTTTGACGCATCCTCATGCCGACCATCTGACTGGGCTCAACAAAGTTCTTCAAAAATACAAAGTCGACGCCGTTTACGAAGGTCAGGGGACGTCGGATAGTGCGACCTTCAAACAATGGAAAGAAGAAATTAGCAGTCGCGGCATCAAAGATACCGTACTGTCGGCAGGTCAGAATATTGGGCTGGGCGACAATATCGATTTCAAAATTCTTACCGTGGGCGGAGGAAGTATCAACAACAGTTCGGTGGTGGGGAGGCTTGAATACAAAGACACCGCGGTGATGATGACGGGAGACGCGGAAACAGAGGAGCAAACGCCATTGTGTTCTATTTCGTCTGATAGGTTGAGAAGCAATGTTATTAAAGTGGCGCATCACGGTTCGAGTACTGGTGCGGTGAAGTGTTTTATGGAAAAAGTGGCGCCGGAGGTCGCTGTAATATCGGTGGGTAAAGATAATAAATACGGCCACCCTCACGCGGCGGCGCTGGAAATGATATCTCAGTTTACAAAAAAGATTCTGCGAACAGACCAAGCGGGTTCGGTTGTCTGTGAAAGTAGTGGACAGAAAATAAGTTGCGATTAAAACGGTCTTATAAACGACTCGCGCCCGACCTCGGAGAGGTCGGGCGCGTGAGAGTGCGGGGTGGGCGGGTCGGTGTCCGGGACTAGTGGATCACCACGGCGTGTGGTGGCTCGGGCAGCTCCTCGGCGTTGAGGAGTTGGTTGTTCTCATCGAAGATTGGTCGCGGTGGCGAAGAGGAAGGAGGGTCGGCGCGGAAGGTGGCCGGTGGGTCATCGCAACGCCGGTGGATCGGCCCTTGGCGCCAGTCGCGACGAAGATGGTAGGGGACGTAGTCGTCAGGCTGCCAGCCAGGAGGCCTCCGCGATTCGATAACGACGTTCACGCTGTGACGGCCGCGAAGGCCGAACGTGAACGACTTGCGTCCGTCGCGGTATCGATGGGTCTCGATGTAGCTGCGGCCGTTGTCGTAGTAGGTGCCGAAGCTCTGGCCGTAGCCGTCGCGGAAGCTCGAATACCCACGTGCTTCCACGTGGCCCATAGTGCCTGTACGACGAGCTCATGCTGTCGGGCCCGATGTAGATCGAGCGATGGGAAGAGTTCT
>CAYUJF010000019.1:6925-9352 GCA_964445015.1 uncultured Candidatus Saccharibacteria bacterium | reverse complement strand
AGATTCTGTCAACTTGAAATATTGGAGATTGGCCGACATGACTCATAATGAACCGATCGATGACGATATTATTGTCCCGGCGCGGGGATACACGATACTCAAAGGCGACAATCTTTATGGTATTACTCTTAACGATAACGGTGATACCATCACACTTTCATCGCCGGAGGGCGATGAAGTCAGCGAAGTGAGTTGGGACGATTCTCAAAGCGCACTCTCATATGCAAAGTTTGGCACAATAATGAAGTGGACCACAATCGCCACTCCGGGTAAGGTGAACACCTATGTGCCACCGACATCAACCAATGATAGTTGCGTACGTCCAAGCGTTATCCCCGAAGTCAAAACGGGTGAAGCAAAAAATAGCATCGACAAGTGGGTCACGATTGAGGGCGAGGTAGTAGAAAATAGAGGCAACACATTTTATATTGACGACGGCTCAGGACGTGTAAAGGTATATATTCAATCATCAACCGGAATTGATAAACCGTCCATGCACAAGGGAGATATTTTTCGCATCACTGGCATAGTGAACATATATCGTACTGGCGACGAACCGCGTCTATTGCCAAGGCTACTATCCGATATTGAGTTAATTCAGTCGTCAGCTGAAAGTGAAGGTAGTGATATATCCGACGGCTTATCGGCTGATGATAACACATCTATTTCAAGGGGATTTGTTAAAGCAAAAAAATCAATCGCCTCAACTAATAACGTCACCAAAAATCCTCGCTTGCTGGCAACGGTAATAAATTCTGTCAGTTTACCGAAGTTGCCCACCAAAATACTGCTTGATGATATTTCGCCGAGCAATCCCAGGGCGCAGGCAGACCAAACTATTGCTGAATTGACTATAGGTGGTGCCGGGCTCTTAGCCATTGCCAAAATACTTAAGGGTGTGGTAGAGTTATGGCTGTGAAAGTTATTACTTCCGACCAAATTAACGATCTAGCAAAAGATATTGTTTCCGGACTAATGTCTGGTAAGTTTGCGCGCGTCGGGTTTGTGGGGCCGCTGGGTGCGGGCAAAACCACGACTATCAAATCGATTCTCAAGCAACTCGGTATTAAAGAAGATCTGGCCAGTCCAACCTTTACGATAGTGAAAGAATATCAAACTGAATATGGAAAAGTTTGCCACGCAGATCTATATCGTGTCGATCCTCGCGATAAGGAAACAATTACAATGCTGAGAGAACTGATAAAGGAGAGCCGATTTTCTTTTGTTGAATGGGCCGATAGATCGGAAGAATTATCAGCGCTCCTCGATAAAATTATAGTAATGAATCATTCCGACCAAGAAAATACCCGAACCATCGAGGGCATATAATGAAAATATTGCGTCTTGGTATTGAAGACCACCAAATTACTTTAATTCTGTATCGCGATGGCAAGAAAATGCTCGACATTCATGCAGCGACCGTTGCGGAACTATCAAATAAAATAATCATTGGCAGTGACGTTTTCAGCGATTTATCAGGTATATATGTGTATCGTGGACCAGGTGGGTATTCGAAGTTGAGGGCGATATGGGCATTTGCCCATGGGTTGTCCCTTTCAAAAATACCTGTCGAAGGATATTCGGAGTGGTCTAATTCACTGTCCGTCAACCTGCCGCTGAATGCGAATCAGTCTATCTTATACGGTGATACGATCAAGTAATATATTTTGATACAATATATACTGAAGCAACTTATTGCTAACAAGGTTTAACTATGTTTTGGAAAAGAAAAGACAAGAAAGAACATTTCGTCGAGGATAAAACAGTTCGAAGGGCACGAATGGTTAAGCGATTAAAGTGGCTCTCGGCGATTTTAGCTGTGATTTTACTATGTCTTATCGGTTGGATTGCATTCTCTGCCAGTAAAGCAATGAATAATATTTCCGATAGCGGTTTCAAAATTGGACAGATATTCACTAAAACCGATTTGAAATCAACCAATGGACGCACAAACATCCTTCTTTTGGGTAATGGCGGCAGCAACCACCCTGGCGGTCAACTGACTGACACTAATATTCTGCTGATTTACGACAATAACACTAAAAAGGTGGCAATGGTCTCTTTCCCGAGAGATCTATACGTCCCGATCGCAAATAGTGGTGAAAAAAATAAATTAAATTATGCCTACGCCTATGGCGAGATGAATAAGGACAAAACCGGGGGCGGCGGAGCGGCGGCGAAGCAAACAATCGAAACAGTAGCTGGGGTGCCTGTCCACTACTATGTTGAAGTCGACTTTGTCGGTTTTAAAGATATCGTCGACTCGCTTGGCGGAGTCACAGTGGATGTTGAGAAAGCTATTAACGATCCATATTATCCAAAAGACTATTTCGATGCTGATGGCACATATCATAAAACCGATGCCTACAGTCCGTTCTCGCTTGCAGCCGGCCGACAGTTTATGGATGGCACCACGGCCTTGAAGTA
>CAYUJF010000019.1:0-6915 GCA_964445015.1 uncultured Candidatus Saccharibacteria bacterium | reverse complement strand
TCGTTATACAACATCTGACTTTGATAGGTCGGAGCGTCAGCAAAAACTGATTGCGGCTATTAAGGATAAAGCGCTATCGGCCGGGGTATTATCAAACCCGAAAAAGATCACCGACCTTCTCAGTGCTATAGGTAATCATTTTCGAACAGACTTAAACGCTTCTGAAGTAAAAACCCTAGTATCGTTAGTTAAGAACATCTCCCCGGATCAGATATCACACCAGGTTGTCGATAATGGGGAAAGCGGACTCCTTAGGTCTGACACCTCGCTTGGCGGATATTATCTGGTACCTAAAAAAGGCAATTTCAGTGAAATCCAAGCTCTCGTAAAGAATATCTTTACGGATGGTAAGACAATGGCGACAACCGAGGGTGCTGCAACAGAGACCAGTGTACAATCGGTGAAGCAGGCCAGTGGCAAAGTTGAACTCTACAATGGCTCGGGAGTTGATGGCCAAGCAAGAGCGATGGCGCCGAAACTTGAGAAGTATGGTATTAAAATAACTACACTCAAAACTACATCGGAAATATATGAACATTCTGTATTGTATGATTTTACCGGCGGAAAAGATCAGGCAACGATTAAAGCCATAAAAAAGATCATTCCTGATATACCAGTTATTTCCAGAAGCGGGGAGAACAGTAATGCTGACTTCCGTTTAATTATTGGCGAGGACTATGTCAAATAACAAGATTAGCGAGGTAACTCTCTGGTCGAACTGGCTACTCTGGCCGACCTTGATTGTATCTACTTGGCTATCGGTACGAATGGTCACAAACGCATTTTTCACGATATTTGTTGCCATCGTGCTGTTAGCAGCCGTTCTTGTAGCTTGGTGGCAACGCAGAAATTATTTTGCCACCGTAATACTGGTTTTTATTGCAACGAGTGGATTATTCGCGTACAGCCAAAATACGGCCGTAGGTTTTGTTAATCTGTTTTCTATGTACACGGTTTTGATTTATGTACTTTCTATCGCCTGCTTTGCGACTTTCGCGACGTATAAACTCAAGATTCAAAACCCATACATAATGGTTTATTTGGTAAGTGCGGTATTTATTTGTGTGGAATTATTTTGGATATTGTCCAATTTTGCTGCTGACCCCATAATCAAAGGAGTGCTCGTTGCGGGCTTCTATCACATTACTTTCACCCTTATCGCATTGTTCTTTTGGCAAAAACTTGACCGAAAGTCATTCAGATGGTATGTGTTAAGCGAGGTGTTATTTTTCGCAATATTCTTGAGATTACTCTAAAAGAAAGGTTAAAATGCAATTCAAAACACCCACGATAAACTTTAATATTAAGGACTTACCAAGCAAATTAAAAACAACCTTAATTGGCTGGAAGGATTATTTCGTAAACTTGCCTGCGAGAGCCAAGGCTCTCACTAGAAAGCAGATAAAGGTAAAAATTGCGAAGTATCTGTTTGCTATTGTGTTGGTATATTTTATTGTCGGGGTATTGCTCGGCGTTGGATTCTACTCAAAAAGAATTCCCCTTGGTAATAGTTTTGGGTATTTCTGGGCGTCCATTTACCCGTATCCGGCTGAGATCGTTGGGCTTAAGGCAGTTACTCTCCGCGACCTTGCTAAACAGGAAAAAATTATCTACTTTTTTGCGAATTCAACTGGCAGCGACCTTGGCAATAGATTGGAAGTAGACAAAAAAGTAATGGAAACGGTTGAGGAAGTAAGGTTGGCTCAAACTGCTCTCGATAAATACAACGTTAAAGTCTCCAATAAAGATGTCGATACTATAATGAAGCAAATTGAAGATGAAAACGGTGGCAAGGACAATGTTCAAAAATTACTGGAATCATTGTATGGCATTCAAGAAGATCAGTTCAGAGGTATTGTGTACGATCAACTTGCCAAGGATAAGGTCAAATCAGACGTGTTAAAGAATGTTAAGGTGTATCACATTCTGGTTGACTCTGAAGATAAAGCTAAGGATATCAAGAATAAAGTGGACAAGAAGGAAATTAAATGGGCTGATGCGGTTAAGGAATATAGCAAGGATACTGAGGCTAATAAAAACGGAGGCCTTGTTACAACCGCGACAGACAGCCAGTATGTTAACAGAGACTCAGGATTGGCTGGTGAATTTATTGATGCTGCCATGAAGGCGACCCAAGGCAAAGTAACCGGTCCGATTAAAACTGAGTTCGGCTGGCATTTGATCGTTGTTCAAGATGTCAAGGGTAAGCTGGATATGACATACGAAAACTGGCTCAAGGACGCTAAGGCTCATACTACCATCTGGCGATTATATAGACCTTAAGACTAAACAAAAAAGAACCTTCTTTAAGGAAGGTTCTTTTTTGATTTTATGTGTATAGAATATATTTTTTTCGCCCTCCTTCGCATAAAGCTACGGAGGACACCCTTCGTTTGAACTATCGGTAGCTTAGTAGTCAGTCGCATCAAAGCTATGGGTGGGCAAAGCCCGCCCGAAGCTCTATCGAGCGAAGGGTGGCGGACCCGACCGGATTCGAACCGGCGATCTCCTCCGTGACAGGGAGGCGCGTTAAACCGCTACGCTACGGGTCCAATATGGTAACAACCACTTGCAATTGTACCAATAAATGGTCTGTGTGTAAATGATACTGCTCTAAAAAATTGACCTTGAGGGTGATTAGCGCTATATTTAATAGTGCAAAGCAACTTATATGTTAATTAATTTTAGAGGTTACAATGATTACTTGGATTATCGTCGCGGCAGCGGCTGGTTTGGTATTGGGCAGCGCATTAGGGTGGCTGGTTCTATCTCAGAGATCAAAGAAGTCAAGGGAATTATCGAAACGTAAGAACGAGCAGGTCTTACTCGATGCTCGTAGTGCGGCATTAAAAATCAAAGAAGAAGCGGAGAAGGAAAGGGAGAGCCGCCAAAAAGATATTAAGGAACTCGAAATCAGTTTGAGGCGTCGAGAGGAATCACTCGACCGACGCAGTGAAATATTGGAAAAAGATCGTTCAGGTCTCGCGAATAAAGAAAAAGAAATTGAATCAATCCGGAACGAGATGTCGCAAATCGCCGAAAAGCGAAACGCGGAACTGCAAAAAGTCTCTGGTCTGAAAAAAGAAGACGCAAAAAAGCTTTTAATGGAGGAGATAGAGAAGGAATTCGAACAGGACTTACTCGACAAAATTCGCCAATACAAAACCGCACTTAAAGAGCAGTCGGAGGTTGAAGCGCGTAAAATTTTATCGACTGTCATTAATCGATACGCCAATGAAGTGGCGAGTGAGCATACCACTATGTCAGTGATCTTGCCAAATGAGGAGATGAAGGGGCGTATTATTGGTAAAGAAGGTAGAAACATCCAGATTTTCGAAAAAATCAGTGGCGTTGACTTGGTGGTCGATGATACACCTGACACAGTATTGATTTCATCGTTCGATCCAGTTCGACGTCATGTTGCCAAGGTCGCTTTGGAAAAATTGATTTCCGACGGCCGTATCAATCCATCTCGCATTGAAGAATTGGTCAATAAAGTTCGCGAGGAGACGCAGAAGGAAATTAAGGAAGCTGGTGAAAAGGCAGTCGCGGAGGTTGGTGTAACCGGCTTCCATCCTGACTTAATCAGAATACTCGGCTCCCTTAAGTATAGAACTAGCTATGGCCAAAATATCTTGGAGCATACACTGGAAGTGGCGCGTATTGCCGGCATGCTGGCAAGTGAAATCGGTGCAGACGCCAATGTTGTTAAAAAAGCGGCACTTCTTCATGACATTGGTAAAGCTGTTAGTCATGAGGTTGAAGGATCGCACCATCATATCTCGGGTGATATTGCCAAGCGCTATGGTATGAGCCAAAGTGTCATTCACGCCGCAATGGCACACCACGATGACATTGAAGCGAAAACGGTAGAAGCTTTAGTGGTCCGCGCTGCCGATGGCATTTCCGGTGCACGACCTGGCGCCAGACGCGAATCCTTCGAGAATTACATCCAGCGGCTTAAGGAGCTTGAAAATATCGCTAACGATTTCGAAGGTGTTGAAAAATCATTTGCCATTCAAGCGGGCCGTGAAGTGCGGGTTATCGTCCAGCCGCAGGCTATTTCCGATCTGCAAGCGGCGCGTTTGGCTAAGGATATTGCTCAGAAAATTGAAAAATCTCTTAAATATCCTGGTATTATCAAAGTCAATGTCATCCGAGAGCTACGATCGGTTGAATACGCGAAATAGAACCTTGGCTTTATTGCTCGATTTTTTCGATCTTTTTGCACTTGCCGCTATCGTCGAGTTCGACAACTACACCATGGATTTTGGCGGGGTTATCGGCGACTTCAAAAATCTGTTTATCATCGATCATAAAGCGTTTGATAACCAGTTCTTTTTTGACGCCTAAAATCGAATCTTCTGGACCTGTCATGCCCACGTCGGTAATGAACCCGGTGCCTTTTTTTAATATCTGGGCGTCATCTGTGGCTACATGGGTGTGAGTTCCTATGACAGCTGACACACGACCATCTAGATATTCGGCCAAAGCCCGCTTTTCACTGGTAGCTTCAGCGTGAATATCGATTATCGAAAACTTATTTGAATATTCCTTGATTATCTCGTCAGCTTTCTCGAATGCAGAGGTAGTCTCAGGAGCATCCATAAATGTCTGGCCTTGCAAGTTGATTATCTGCAATTCTTTATTGTCACGCTTTATAGTGGCGAATCCCCAACCGTGAGTGTCGTCAACCCAGTTGGCGGGACGAAGTATTTGCGTCTCTTCGTTATCGATTATTTCCAATATTTCAGGGCGCTTAAGCGTGTGATTGCCGCCGGTTAGAAGGTCAACGCCAGCCTCCATCATCCGGTTATAGATCTGTGGGGTAATGCCTTTGCCCGATGCCAAGTTCTCTCCGTTCGCAATAATAAAATCGGGTTTATATTTTGTCTTGAGTTTGGGGAGACCTTCCTGTATCGCCTCTCGACCAGGCCGGCCAACGATGTCGCCAATAAATAGAATAATCATTTTTCCCTGCCATTAATGGCATTTTTTAAATATCTACCAGCACGAAAATGAACCTTAACGGCATCATCCACTTGGATTGGGTCTTTGCCGAGCGAGGTAACGGTGAAGGGTTTCGATTTTGTGACATAAAAAGTGCCAAAGCCTGTTAAGACAACTTTTTCACCATCGGCTAACGCATCCTCGAGTGTTGTAAAAAAAGAATCAACAATTGGTCTCGCCCAATTATATTTTTTCTTATATCTAAGTGCTAATTTCTTGGCAAGCTGTTCCTTGTTCATGTGTCAATTATATCATCTTGGTGCCAGGGTAGGTGCTGCTTGGGAATTGTTACGCAATTCTGTGGTGCCACTTGGTGCAGGATGTTATTACTATTTTCTGCAATCAAACGGAATATAATCCTGTTTATCGCCAAATGCGTGATTTTATCCTATCAAAACTATACCAGTTTGACTATTCCAAAATCTTATTGGTGATTTTCGTTATCAAGCTGAGCGTTTTTATGATAAATTATTTCTATATATAAAACTTATGAATAAAATAAATAAGCAGTATAAAAAAATTATAGATTACCCCATAGACAAGTATAGGGGATGGGGTTATAAGAATACTGGATTTCTGATTGTTAGTGTAGTTGTCTTTTTTTATTTTGCCGATACTGATTTTGTCAAAAATATTATCAATATTATCGGCAATTTCGGCTACCTAGGGGCTTTCATTACAGGAATATTTTTCGTTTCAACATTTACTGTCGCTCCAGCGATGGTTGTACTCTACAATCTGGCAGATAAGCTAAATCCTTTTGAGGTCGCTATCTTGGCTGGTCTTGGAGCGGTCGCAGGGGATTACTTAATCTTCAGATTCTTTAAAGATAAAGTATTCGAAGAGTTAAAGCCATTGTTTTTTAGATTACAAGGTCATTATTTTCGAAAGGTTTTTAGAACCCCTTATTTCACTTGGTTGACACCCCTTATTGGTGCAGTAATTATAGCCTCGCCCTTTCCAGATGAAGTTGGGGTGGGGATTTTGGGTATTGCTCGGTTAAAGAATTGGCAATTTGCACTACTCTCGTTCTTCCTGAATGCTACGGGAATATTTATAATAGTAACAATTGCCAAATCATTTTGATTTAGACTATTTACTACCCCACCACCTTACTCACTATCCTTTTAACGCTCTTCTTCTATGTCTTACTCAACTAGAATGTGAGCCAATCGTACAGTAAGAATATCCTCTGATTCTTCCCGCTCGGATTGTTCTTGGTTCTTTTTGTTCGCTGACATTTCTTTTGCTCTCGGTCTATCTCAATTAGAGATGTAGTAAAATATTAAGATTTTATCTCGCCTTATGGGAGTTGGAACTTCAGATTGAAGAGGAAGTTGAAAAACTGACGATTTATCCTGAATTTCTGTATTGGGCGTTAGACGACATAAACGACAGAACAATGAACAAATTGAAGGCAAGTCGAAGATTTACGAAATGCAACATAAGTCGCTCGTAACTGCTCAAGGCGAGCGAGATGAGCTGACTAAGATGGGATTCCGCAAGCTGATTGATGACGAAACATTTTTAAAAGAGAAAAAAGAGTTGCAGAATAAGATTACTAGACTCAAGAACGGTTGAGAAAGACGGAGGGCAGAGCTGAGAGATGGATTGAGCTTATTGGAAGAACTTTCAACTTTACTACTTACGCACGAAAGGAATTTACATTGGGTGGGTCAGAAAAAAAGAAAGAAATATTGCTCTCGGTTATCAGCCGACGTATCAAACGGTGTTCTAAAAATCGAATCTAATGAATGGTTTGTCAGAATTTAGCGAGAATATCCGGAATTAGAAGCTGGATATAAAAGGTTAGAAATAAACAAGGTTGGTGCCACAACAGGTTGAAATGTCAAACAAAAAGAGGCCTTAGCCTCAATCCGTTCATGGTGGTACCCCCGGTAGGAA
>CAYUJF010000018.1:3968-9673 GCA_964445015.1 uncultured Candidatus Saccharibacteria bacterium | reverse complement strand
GGCAAATCGAACAAAGAAAATACCATAAGTGGTCTATCGGCTACTTCCGATGCACTGCTGCACTTGCCCGAAAATACCTGGGATGCTGACACATTGGCGCAAACCTTAGCTAACGTCGTCGAAAATAATAATCTCAGTAACGGCGATGTATTCTGGCCGGTGCGATACTCTCTTACGGGTGAAACGGCATCGCCAAGTCCGCAGGAAATTATATCGATTTTAGGCAAAGAAGAATCTATTAAACGAATCGGAAACGCCCTAAGCTTACTCAAATGAAATCTCTAAAAATTGCGCAAGTTATCGGGGATAGTTCCATGACAGGGGCTCCGCGCCATGTTCTGTTGCTGTCATTTGCCCTCAAAAAGCGAGGTCACAGGTTGATGGTAGTAACACCTCCTGGGCCACTTGCCGAAAAATTGAAGCAGGCCAAAATTAATGTCACTCAAATTGTCATGAAATCACCGCTCGATAGAACCGCCGACCACAAAATCAGAGATGCTCTCATGCAGTACGGCCCCGATGTGGTTCATTGTCATGGCACGCGGGGCGGATGGCTCGGCCGTCTGGCCGCCAGAAAGCTTAAGAAGGTCGCCTTGGTTTATACCGAGCATCTATGGACCAAAGACTACCATTTGTCTAACCCTGTCTGGGAACAATTCCAATTGCGCGGGCTCGGATTTATGGACAAATTTACCGACATGACCATCGCGGTTTCCGAAGCAGTAAAAAAGTTTTTGATCAAACGGTCGATTGCGCCGGAGGGCAAAATTGCGGTTATTCCTAACCTGCTCGACAACCGGTATCTTTCAGTCAAGAAATACCAAAAGCCGGCTAACCTGCCCGCTCTCATCGGCACAGTCGGGTCGCTCAACGACCAAAAAGGCCATGCCCTCCTTATCGAGGCGTTGGCTATTCTTAAACAAAAAGACAAAAAACTTGATTGGCGATGCCAAATAATCGGTACTGGCCCACTCGACAAATATCTTCGTCGTTTGGTAAGAAAAAGGAAACTGCGCGGACAAGTATCAATCATTACCGATGCCGATGACATTCGTGAAGCAATGCGTCATTTTACAATTTACGTTCAGTATTCGCGAACAGAATCTTTCGGCATGGCGGTGGCTGAAGCCATGGCGCTAGGCGTCCCGACCATTGTTTCAAATAAGGGAGCGTTGCCGGAAATGGTCAGCGACGGTCACGATGGCGTAGTTGTGCCCTACGGCAAAACAGAATTTTTGGCAAATGCTATTGAACGATTAATCAAAAAAGAAAAATTGCGCCGTGAGTTGGGTGAGGCGGCGCGCAAAAAAATTATCAAATCTTACAATCAAGATACAATTGTCGAGAAGATAGAACAGGTGTATTATAAGGCTCTCGGAGAAAGATAAGCTATAACTTGTTGGCAAGTTCAATGAACTCTTTGGACGATAGGGCCAGGTAAGCTTCAGCGGGACAATCAATGCCAGCGATGGCGCCGCGATAGGCGTTTAGTCCTGCAATTGCCTTATCGTAAGCGCGCGATTTAAGTTGGCTGCGGTGGGCGGCGATGGCCTTGGTTTTACGCCTTATCGCGGCGCCCTTAAGCGGAATGAATCGATTAGGGATAAGCGGTGACCAAACTTCATATTGCCAAATCTCCTTTACCGTATTATCCGGCATCATCCTTATCACCTTACGAGCCAACTGGGCCACTGCTTTGTGGTCTCGATTATCATCGAGCGCCCAGGGTACAAAAAGATATGTATCGCCTTTTGAAAAATTAGTTATATGGTTTGCAACGGTTTTAGCGATGGCGTTTGTCGGCTTTAGCGAGCTATCGCTATTTTTAAGAAAAACTGTATCGATTTTATCGCCAAGGCTTCTTAACCCCGCAACAGCTTCTTTTTGGCGGACATTGATGAGTCTATTACTTGCTTTACCGCTTGGAGTGCCATGACGGCCGTCGGTCACATATATAACAAGTGCATGTCTTGCACCAAGGAGAGCACCGGCGCAACCCAGCACTTCATCGTCAGGATGTGGGGCAAGTATTACCACTTGGTTATTTTTTCCAAATGGTTTGGGCTTAATCTCGACCCCAATATGACCCTTGGCAAAAGATAACAAGGCATAGCGCCAGCCGCTTAGACGAGCGGTAACCTGAAGATTGCGTACGCCTTCGCGTATATTGCTTAACATTTGCTTAATATATTTGATATAATATTGATAGTAAATCATATAAGAAAGGAGGCAGAATGTCAAAGTCAGTATTAATGCTTGTCGGTATCATTTTGCTGCTCATGGGAATTGCAGCATTGATCCCGTCATGGACATGGGCAACCGTGCCAGCATGGCATGCTTGGATAGAGATAGTCGTAGGTCTTATAATGGTTTGGGTGTCGGCCGCTGACAAGAAGAAATAGATTTAGATTTATCTACAACAAAACCCGCGCTAAAGCGCGGGTTTTGTTTGATATTCTCTAAATAAGAGTTTATCTTTCTTCTCTGGGTTTCATCGGGCGAGCAACGTTGACAACGATCTTTCTGCCGCCGAGCTCTTTTTCATTGAACATTTCAATGGCTTTTTGAGCTTCTTCCGGAGTTGCCATTTCGACAAATCCGAAACCCTTGGAACGGCCCGACATCTTGTCGGTAATGACAGTCGCTGACTCAACGGTACCAGCCGCTTCAAAGTGCTTGCGCAACTCTTCTTCGGTGGTGCTGTAAGGCAGTCCGCCTACGTAAAGCCGTTTACCCGTGTCTTGGGTTTGTGCTTCTTCCATGGTCGTGAACTTCCTCTAACTTAACTTAGTAACTCGACCTTTTGCCTTACAGCAAAAATTACTTAAGCTTATATATTTCGTGTCTGATTACTCAAACACACCTACATTATACATTATTTGACGATTATGTAAAGCAGATGGAGCGGTACTATCTGTTGAGATAAGTCACAGTAAGCTGCAGCACGGTGGCAAAACATACCCAAAGGAAATAGGGAATGTTGACATATGCGACCCAACGCATTTTGGGCCAGATGACATAGAGAGCCCAGATTAATGTCAGCAACACTAGAAGGATATCGATAGAGGCTAGAATATTGCTTTTTAGGCCAAATTGGAGTGGCGTATAAGAGAGGTTGAAGACGAGGTTTAGGATAAACGGAAGCGCCACAATCCATTTCACCTTTCCGGCAATTGCTCTGATGAGGACTGCTCCAAAACTTATCGCAATAATAATGTAGAGCACGGTCCAAACCGGCCCAAACAACCAACTGGGCGGTGCCCATGACGGTTTTAGTAATTGCGAATACCAACTATACGTATTGTTCATAATCCCCCTTATTTCTTACTTGAATCTGTCTTGTCGTCGGTGAAAACCGGTGCGACATCGATAACTTTATTGGTGGAAGCGCGATAGAGAATGGCTTTTTTAGCATTAACAAAAACCAAGACCTTGTCGCCATTTTCGGCATTCTTAAAAAATGATTGGTCTTTTAGCTTGTCCTTATCAAGCACTGTCGCCACCGTTGGCGTTTCGTCTTTAGGAAGCTCGATTAATTTACCGACAGCGTCGGTCAGTGCCTTTGTTTCTTCTTGGGTTGCGGCACCGGGGTTTTTCTTAAGATCTTGGTATTTGGAATAAAAGTTATATGCCAGATATCCGCCCACCAGAGCCAAGACTAAAAGAACAATGATAACTATCAGGTACTTCATATTTCTAAACATGCATCTCCTAAAATAATTATTTAATTATTACTTATATATAACATACACTAAAAACGTATTTTAATGTTGCCAGATATCTGATCGCCAAGTTTGGGGAGCGGGATCCGCGGTGCCTGTCCCCATTTTGCATGCCCTTACGGTCACTGTATTTGCGGCTGATACAAAAGAATTCCAGCTAACAGCGGAGAATGTCTCAATACCTGAAGCCACAGGTGTCGGTGAGGTGACGACGGTATTTCCTGCGACTGCACCCGAAACGGTAATAGTAAGACTGGTGCAAGAGTTATTCGATAGGGATGGAAAGTCTAAGGTTGCTGTTGCCGAAAGGTGTCGAGTAATAGCTGTGCCGCCGCCGATGGTCAGAGTCTCGCCGGCATTTAACAACAAGTCGTCGCCAGCTGTTG
Organism: uncultured Candidatus Saccharibacteria bacterium; assembly: GCA_964445015.1. Lineage (GTDB taxonomy): Bacteria > Patescibacteriota > UBA1384 > UBA1384 > UBA1384 > CAYUJF01. The sequence continues at coordinate 5,565 of CAYUJF010000018.1, read as the reverse complement.
TCGGTGAGATATTGGTACCGGTTTTGGTAAAGGCTCCAATAGAAGTACAAGACGCCCATACCGGCGCGCCGCCGGTGGTGCCCACCAAACACTGCCCGTTACTGCCGGCAGCAGTCTGTGCCAAAGCACCGCCGGCGGAACTGGTATAAAGAATGCCATATTGGGTGGTTAGTTTGGCGATAACTACTGCGGTCGATGCAGCGTTGCCGATGGTAATGGTTTTAGCAGAAGCCCCAGTACCGAGATTTATGGCACCGGTCGTACCGGTATCGATTGTTAGCGCCCCGGTCGTACCGGCAAAAATATTCAAAGCCGAACCGGCTGCCGAAGACAGGGTGACTGCGCCGACACCGGTATAGGCCTGGCCATCGGCAATAGAAAATCCGGCTGTGCCGCTAGCAAGCCCAGTTAGGGTCGAAGTTCCGTCGATGGTTAAACCACCGTTGGCTTGAATGTTACCGGTATTACTGATGGTGACGCCGGTCGAACCATAACCACCAGAAATATGAGTGTCATTGACTGTGGGGTTGAGGTTGATGTCGCCAGTGCCAGAATTGATCTCTACAGCGGTGGTAGTTGTAACATTGCCAATGGTGATGATCTTGGCATTAGCGCCGGTGCCAATCGTAATAGCGCCAGTACTGCCCGAATCAATATTAACCGCTCCGGTTGTGCCCGAAGTCATGCTTAAAGCGGTCCCGGCTGCTGAAGACAAATTAACCGCGCCGGCGCCGGTATAGCTTTGTCCGGCACCGATGGTGACCCCGGCTGTAGTGGTGACAAGTCCTGTGAAGGTCGACAATCCAACAACGCTCAGATCATGTCCGACGTTCGTATCCCCGAGTGCGTTAACCGCAAATGATGGGTCAGTATCTAAACCTCCAGCATAAACACCAATTCTATTTTTGGCGCTCGGAGATGCAACGTTATATGTTGGGTCGGTCGACGGGTTAGTACTGGAACTAATACGAACCCAATAATATAAATCTACATAATCATAAACAGTGTTTTTTGCCCAGCCCGTTAGAAGCCCTTTGTCGAAAGTAATTTGACCGCTTTGGGTAAGATTGTTGGTAAAGTCTTGGAGGTTATGGGTGGCAAGATCCATTGGTGTCCAAGCGGCACCGCTCCAGTATTCAACAACTAATGTGGCGCCAACAGCAGCCTGCTCGATGTTTAAATAAATGCTATGGAACTTTGTTGTCATGCCGAAATATGTGAAATCATTAGTATCGGTAAGTAGATCGAGTGGTACACCGGCGGTATCGTTAGCATTATAGGTATCATCGGTGTAGTTTGCGCCATCGAAATATAGTACCTCGTTGAACATACCTGGCCCGATACTAAGTGTCGCGCGCGGTAATTGCGCAAATGCTGTAAAATTCCACAAATCACCCAAGGTATGACCGGTCGTAGCATTAAACTTGATAGTTACCCCATTGTTAAGATTCTGATCAAGACCGGTAATGTTGACGCCTGAGGTCCACCCGCTCCAAGTTATTTCATCGCGTGAAGTGCGCCAGCGGTAGGTATCGGGTATACCTGTGCTATCGATTTCAACTTGATAAAATAATTGGAACTCGCCTGTGTAGTTACC
>CAYUJF010000018.1:0-3958 GCA_964445015.1 uncultured Candidatus Saccharibacteria bacterium | reverse complement strand
GACATCCATATCATTCAAACCTGTACCGGTTTGTTCGGCGTGGTAATCCATAATACTCGAAGGACTATTGAGACCCAAACGGCCGGTCTCGCTCAGCACTAAAGGTTCTCTTTGTGAATTGTAATTATAGTAGTATAAAAATTCACCGGCCTCATCGCGGTAAATTTGCTGTGCCCATTTATTGTTGCCAGCATCTGCAAAAATGAGGTTCTTGTCGCCATCGGCGACACCATCGATTATTATGCTGTTGTGCTGGGGGGTGATGCCGTCACCAGGAGCGTTGTCGGTGCCGTAAATATGAAGCATGTCTTGAGGGTTGGTTGATCCAATCCCAACTCGTCCACCGGTGTTGTACAGGTTGCTCGTGGCTGCCCAACTGGCGCCGTTGTAGTACAGTGTTTGGCCGGTTGCGCCGCCAGGAAACGCACCGCCGCCGCCAACTTGGTCAACCGCCCAAACTACATTGCCGTTAGCGTCTACCGTTAGTACTTTGCCGTTGGTAAAAGTGGTGCCGACCGAAGAAGTCAACTGAGTGAATTTAAGGCCGGCGGACTCGGCGACACCGCTATTAATTTCTACGCGAGCGCTTGGTGTGATACCAATACCTAAGCGACCCGAGGTATCTAAAATCATCTGGTTAGCAGCGCCATTGGTGAAAAAGCCGAGGCCGGTGTTGGTGCTGGTGCCAAGAGAAAAGGTTGAGGTATCGGAATACAATGCTAGAGTTTTGCTGTTGCGTGTGAAAGAAGCGACGGTGCCGTTACTGGTGGTGGCGTCGTAAACAACTAGTTTACTGCCGGGGTTGGTGGAACCAATGCCAAAATTACCATTGGCCAATATCCTTGCCGCTTCGGCGTTGCCTGTGATAATCGCCAACCCGTTAGCGTCGGTGGTCCCCAGGGTTGCCAGGGCGCCAAAGGCATTGCCGCCATTGGCGAAATAACCGACATCGTTAGTCCACATCGAAATGTTGCCTGATTTATTTGTCAGATTATCAAGGCTCGATGCGGTGATATAGCCCGAATTATTGGTCCACTGCGAATTATTTGGACTAGCGAAATTACTGACCGTGAGACCTGAGATCGTATTAGACAGAGCGGAGATGGTTTTATTTGTAAGAGTATCGGTGGTCGAAGCCGTAATATAACCGGAATCATTACTTAATAGCGACACATTCTCGCCCTCAAGCATTATCGATGCATTAATCTCGTCGGGTTGCCAATCGAAGCTAAGAGTGCCGGAATCTGTTAAGTTTCCCTTGGGCAGAGAACTAAGGGTCGAATAGATATTGTTGATGCTGGCGCTTTTGTTTTGTGAATTAACCTGGAGCGCCGAGATAAGGGTGGCCTGTTCGGCGTTTTGAGCGGTGAGACTGCTCAGTTGGTCTTGGTTGACGGTTTCGGTTAAAGAGGCCTGGCCTTGTAGAGCTTCGTAGTTATTATTAACACGCTTTGCAAGATAACAGCCAACAAAGCCGGTAAATAATAAACCGATTATAAACAGCAATACCATGAAACGCGACAGATTCCTGCGTTGCGACCCGTCGTGGTGGTTCATACCCCTATTTCTTCCCCCTATATAAACCCATATACAATCAACCACTAATATTATATCAAAATATCTATATTGGCTTGACAAAGCAGAGTAAGTATGTTAAGGTTAATAACAGTCAGTAACAATTAATTATTGTTCTATAGATTTGCGAAGGTTTCCGATAAATCATTCCATGCTCTATACAACAATGCGAATGATTCGTTGAAGGGTTAATTTATTATTGCCCCAACAATCGGAAAGAAGATATGTATTACGCGACGAGTAATAGCCGCAATTTCGGCGGCCAAAACTATTCAAATAACAGATTTCGACCAAGAGGCCGACAGAATTTTTCTCGTTTCAATAAGAGGCGCGGAGAAAACATCGACCCCGCTAAATTCATCTCTAAAGCTAGCGGTCAGCTGCAGCAAGAACAAGTTGAAATCAAAAACAATTTCAGTGATTTTGCGCTGTGTAATGCGCTGCAAGCCAATTTAAAGTACCGCAAATATGTCAAACCGACACCAATTCAAGATCAATCCATCGCTCATGTCCTGGAAGGCCGTGATCTTTTGGGTTTAGCCAATACCGGAACCGGAAAAACAGCTGCCTTTTTGCTGCCATTAATCGACAAAGTGTCAAAAGATAAAAATCAAAAAGTCTTGATTATAGCTCCGACTCGCGAGTTGGCTCAGCAAATCGAAGATGAATTCCGCTTGTTCTCTTATGGAATGCACATTTTTGGAGTCGTATGTGTTGGTGGCGCGGCGATGCACCGACAGATTACCGGTTTGAGTCGAAACCCGAATTTTGTTATCGGTACACCAGGTCGCCTCAAAGACCTAGCCGAGCAAAAGTATCTCAAACTTAGTGCGTTCAACAACGTCGTTCTCGATGAAGTCGACCGCATGCTTGATATGGGGTTCATCTATGACATCAGAATTATCTTAGGTCAGTTGGCTCAACCCCGACAATCACTGTTTTTCTCGGCTACTTTACCCGCCAAAACCCGCGACTTAGTGGGCGAGTTTTCGACTAACCCGGTGACGGTAGAGATAAAGTCGGCGCAAATAGCTGAAAATGTGAATCAGGATGTTATTCGTTATCGTGACAATGCTTCAAAATGCGAAGAATTGCACAACCTGTTGATAAAACCAGAGCTCAAAAAAGTTCTTATCTTTATTGAAACCAAGCACGAAGTCGAACGCCTGGCTATTGAACTTGGCCGCAGAGGTTTTAAAGCCGATTCAATTCACGGCAACAAAAGACAGTCGCAAAGACAAAGAACTTTGGACGCATTTAAGGCCAACCAAACCAATATCCTCGTTGCCACCGATGTCGCTGCTCGTGGTATCGACGTGAAAGATATCACCCACGTCATCAACTACACTGTGCCACAGACCTACAACGATTATATCCACCGTATTGGCCGCACCGGCCGCAACAACACCCCCGGCTGCGCCCTAACCTTCGTACGAGCGTAAGGTTCTACTATCGAGATTTCTTCTTCGGGAGGAAGGTTGGCATTAGGATCACTAAGCCATAGTACACATATGATTGCCAAGAAGCATAGTAGACCCAGCCGGTGAAGGGGACGGTCAGAACTAAATCAAGCACAAAGAAAATCACTGCCCAAACTAAGCCGTAGATGAAACCTTGTTTCATGTCTTTGGGTGCAGCTAACTTGGTGGCAATATATAGGCCCACTAATAGAACTACGAAGTCAACGACGATTACCCACATCTGGGCGGTATCGATTTTGGCGCCCACGAGTGCCGAAATAAACAGAAATATTACGGCGTAAATGGCAATCGGCGGCAAAATTAGTTTCTTCCAATTCATTTTTCCTCCTTAAGGCGCGGGGTCTTTGTCCCGAGCCGAAATCCCTCCGAAGTCCCTCAGCTATCGCTCGGGACGAAGGGGGATCGTTTGTTATTATTAATACTATTTGATCAAAATCATCCGGTATGATTTTCATCGAGCTTCAAGGCGTAAAGTAAGACGAAGGCCAACGTGCCATGATTATTTATACAGAGCTTGCGGGTCGAGCCAACCGCTCAGGCCTTTTTTGTTTTGGACATAGCCCTTGATATCTTGGCGATTGTCCGAGAGTATAGCGAAATGCAGATGACGGCGTTCATTGTCGGTTTCGGTGGAAAGCCCGGTGCCAAGCACACCGAGCTGCGAGCCCTTACTAAATGTTTTACCGACGGGTGGCAAACTCGACGGGCGAATGTGGCCGTAAAGGGCGGTGTGCTTGGCACCGTCGAGGTCGAAACTAATCATAAATACGCCACCATAACCAGACGCGATTTCCGAAAGCACTACCTCGCCATCGGCAATGGCATAAACCGGCACGTCAGAAGTGACATCTTCATACTCGGCATCGGCGCCGGTGTGGTAACCGGAAAAACGTTCCGGCGAA
>CAYUJF010000017.1:0-9948 GCA_964445015.1 uncultured Candidatus Saccharibacteria bacterium | reverse complement strand
GGTAGGAATCGAACCTACATCGACTCGTTAGGAGTGAGTTACTCTATCCGTTGAGCTACGGGGGCGAACATCTGGATTATATCTTATAATTACGATATTATCAATCCGTAACACATTGTGTTTGTTTTAATTTTATGTTGTCTATCGGGGTGTAGCGCAGTGGTAGCGCGCATCGTTCGGGACGATGAGGCCGGAGGTTCGAATCCTCTCACCCCGACCAATCTATTTTGCACCAGCAAAGAAATTGGTCCCGCGTAGCCTATTCGGCTGTGCTCAGGGCGAAGTGGGACCAAGTAAATATTATCCGTGACAACGAATGCAAAAAATTCACATCATTGTTAAACCAAACTCTAAGGCGGTGTATGTCCAGCAAGGCCTAGACGGAACTTTGCTAGTATCGGTAAAAGAACCACCTCTGGATGGCCGAGCGAATAAAGCTGTTGTGGAGGCGCTCTCGGAATATTTCAACACGAACAAGTCTAAAATTACTATCGTAAAAGGCCATAAGACAAAATACAAAACGGTAGAAATTGCCTAAAATAAGTAATAGAATAAAGCTATGGAAGAAAAACCGCGTAGAATAGATATTTCAGCAATGTCGATAGTCAAAGTCGTGCTGGTGCTACTCGCTTTTTGGGTGGCTTATTTAATCAGAGATGTACTCTTGCTATTGTTCGTAGTATTGCTAATAGCAGCTGCGCTGGAGCCTTTCGTAAATAAATTATGCACCTGGAACATACCGAGATCATTAAGTATATTGATTATCTTTATTGTCATTATCAGTATCTTTGGACTGGCGGTATATTTACTGATTCCTCCCCTTGTCACCCAAATTTCTGATATGGCAAACAACATCCCCCAGTATCTGGATAAATTCAGCAGTTTCGCCGAAACTCACAACACAAAGGCAACACAGCAGATTTTGGAGAGTGTCTCCTCATACTTAGGTAAAATGACGGAAGGTTTTGTGGGGGCGGCAATAGCGCTTTTCGGCAGCATTGTTTCAGTTCTAATTGTATTCGCATTAACCTTTTACATTCTTCTGGAAGAACGGGGAGTGCGCAAAACTATTACCAACCTTTTCCCTGTAAAGAACCGCGTTCGAGTTGGCGAAATGGTCCAGGACATAACGGCCAAGATCGGCCAGTGGTTAAGAGGGGAGCTGGCGTTAATGGCAACAATCGCCTTGGTTATCGGTATCGCTCTGCAGATTCTTGGGGTTCCGTATGCATTAGCTCTGGGTATTGCCGCGGGCTTGTTGGAATTGGTACCAATTGTCGGTCCGATAATCTCCGGATTTTTAGCGGTAATCATCGCATTTGGCGCTGGGGCATCGATCTGGCAACTGGTTGCAATCGTAATTATCTATGTTGTAGTTCAACAGCTGGAAAATAATATCTTGGTCCCAAAGATAATGCAAAAAGCTATTGGGGTTCCACCAGTTGTAGTAATTATTGCAATAATGATCGGAAGTACACTTCTCGGGGTTGGCGGCGCTATCCTCGCGATACCGGTCGTTGGTGTATTATCCGTCCTATCACAAGAATATCTAAGCGAACGCAAATCAACATAAAGTCATGGCAGTATTACAGACAGCCGCTCCACGGAGCGCCTACGATGAACTAGACAGGAGAATTGCCGCTGTTCAAAAATCTACAAGAACATCGGCATCTTTTATGTTGCCGGCACACGACTGGATGCGCCAGCGGTCAAAGATATATTATAACTGGCACCTACTACCTTATGCTAATACCTTGCATTGGATTGCATTTGGGGTGATGGTCCTTGGAATTATTCTTGGGATAACAATATCTTATTATATAATGTAGAGGTTGATTAATTTATATTTATCGGGTAAAATGATATTTCAGTGATATTGGTAGTGTAGCTTCCGCCCGAGGCGGATCAGCCCTGGGCTGACAGTTGGTTACCTGACCGAACGACTGACATCGTTCAGTCTATGGGCGCATCGTTGATTCCTTAAAATTGGTCGTGTAGCTCAGTTGGTTAGAGCGCATCGTTGACATCGAAGAGGTCACTGGTTCGAGTCCAGTCACGACCACCAAACCTTCATTTATATCGCCCGAGAACGCTATCTTTTGTAAAAATATACCTTTGTTTTTTCCTTACCAAGCGTGAGTACTTGTTTCGGCTTAATTTTTTTAAGCGGAAAGCCGCGTGCAATAATACTTGTTCCCTTGCGGGTTTCTTTGATTAGTTTTTCCTCGAGTCGAGAAATCATTTTGGGTAACAGATATATATAAACGACTGTCGAATCTTTAAGATTAGCTTCGTAGAGAGACGCGTAATGAACTCGAGCACGCTTTGAAAAGGCCGTCTTAAATATTGACACCAAAAAAGGATATGGGCTCAACTCGTATCCCACCGCACGACACTTAAAATCTCTCGCGGCGCACGCAACCATATTGCCGCTGCCAGAACCCAAATCAACAACAATATCGCGGCTATTAACTCGAGCCCTACTCAATATTTCTCTGCAAGTCTTTCTTGATGTATGAATTGGTGGCGAGCCACCAAGAATAGCGATAATGTTAGACACACTCCAAAGGCCGAGAAGCAGGATAAAAATCAGTCCGATAATAATTACGATATACACATGAGATATGGTAAAGTATATGTGAGGATATGTCAAAAATAGACCTATTCAAGGAGGAATTTGGATTGGCATTTAATGTCAACAGGGGCAGTGGCTCGTCGACTCCACAGCGACCCTGCTTCTGGGCTGAAAAGAGTTAAACATAATGGGATCACGAGCCATCTTGTAAGTAATCTTCTGAAAAGGCGTACCGCCACATTGTTTAAGTATGCATTTGCCCAGTTGATCAACCCACTCATCCTGTTATTGATTTTAGCCAGTATATTGTCATTTGTTCTGGGTAATAATACTGATGGCTGGCTTATTATCGCTGCGATAGCATTGAATGCTGTGGTCGGTTTTTATCAGCATTTCCGAGCTGATAGAGCTATCGAGTCCCTAAAGAAAGTCCTACCAGTTGAAACTTTTGTTATTAGAAAAGGAGAACTCAGTAAAATTCCCGCAACAGAGCTGGTTCCCGGTGATTTAGTTGTCCTTTCGACTGGCGCCAAAGTACCTGCTGATATTAGATTGGTTTATGCCGATAATTTTTCAGTTGATGAGAGTGTCTTGACTGGCGAATCTGAGGCGGTAAATAAGGTTGACGAACCAGAACGTCGATCGATGAGCCATATAACGCACAATAACATTGTGTACGCTGGCAGTGTTGCACTAAGTGGTCAAGCGAGGGGTCTGGTGGTGGCGACAGGTGCCGATGCTCGTTTCGCTCATTTGCTTTACGGCTCAGGTAATGCCGACAAAAAAAGTGTTTCCCAGATAGAGAAAGAAATCAAAACTGTAACGAAGTACGTTGTGGTTATTGCTGTCGCAGTTGTATTATTGGGAATCTTTCTGGTTCTAATTAATAAGCTGGGCACGTTACCAGCCCTTTTGTATGGTATTAGCATGTTTGTGGCAGTAGTCCCTGAAGGGTTGCCGGCGGGAGTGACAATTGCTCTGGCGTTGGCTGCTTATAGAATGTCGAAGAAGAAAATAATCGTTCACAATCTTCCAACTGCTGATACTTTGGCAAACATCGACATGTTGCTTCTCGATAAGACCGGCACGTTAACACACGGCCACCATAGTGTTGAGGAGATGTGGATAGATAATCAGATCGTCCAAGTTAAAAGTAGTAGAAGCAAAACCAGACTTTATGGTGGCAGCGAATCAATCAGTAGTCAGAGTGTGTCCAAATTTGTTGAGATCTGCCAAAATTCAACCAGTGTTAAAGAATATACCCATCTCGGAGGGACTAAACACTTGGGAGACCCGGTGGACGTAGCTTTGTATCTGTTCGCTCGCGGTTATTCGCACTCAAGGCAATTAAAGAAAATCAGCGAAATTAAGTTTGAGAGCAAAAATAGGTTTTCTGCCACTATTGTATCTTCCCAGGGTGGTCAGGTGGTAATGGCAAAGGGCGCGCCGGAATTGATGCTAAAGAAATCAACTTCTGTTTTGATTGGCGGTAAAGCAAGAAAACTAAATCAGAAATATGTTGACGATATCAACATGGGTTGGCGTAAAATGGCACGCCGAGGGCTTAAAGTGATTTTGTTAGCCTATGCACCGATCAAAAAGAAAATTCGCGCCGATGGGGGCAATATTTCCGAGTTGACAATTGTTGGCGTTGCGGGTATTAGGGATAAGCTACGTGAAGATGCCAGCGAAGTAATGGCATATATTAATGAACACGGTGTTGATACGAAAATCGTCAGTGGTGATACGGCCGCCAACGTCCATGCTGTTGCTATTGCCGCCGGAATAAATAGTGCTGGTGTAATCGAGGGACGACAATTGTCTGGATTGTTAGCTACAAAACGTAACGACGTGCTCGACAAGAGCCGTCTTTTTGCGCGTATGACGCCGGAGAACAAAGCTGATCTGCTCCGCTACTATCAAAATAAAGGGCGCAGCGTCGCTTTCGTCGGTGATGGTGTGAATGATTCTATGGCAATAAAACTAGCCGATGTTGGCATTGCGGTGACCTCACCTCACGGTGATGCGACGGCTGATATCGCCGATGTGGCATTAACCGGCGGAGACCTGCGGGTTCTTGTATATGCAATCGGAGAGGGACGAAAGCTGTGGCATAGTTTGAGGTCGGTTGTGTTTTATCTACTCACAACAAACCTTTCAGAGATTTTGGTGATTCTGGCAGGTTTCGCGTTATCGTTGCCCTTGCCTTTTACCGCAGTGCAGATATTATGGATAAATTTATTATCGGATTCGATTGCCGATGAATCACTGATTTTCGGGTTTAGGGACAGCCAAAATATTAAAAAGACCAAAATCATTTCTCGGCAGTCAACGGTATATACACTTGTGGTTGGAATTTTTAACGCAGCTGTAGTGCTGGCTCTATACCTGTGGGGACTAAACCATTTATCAGAAGGTTCGGCGAGAACTCTGTCGTTTGTGACTTTAATGTCTCTGCAGGCGTTTGGATTATTTGCTGCCAAATCATTGGGACGAAATGTCTTCAACCTAAAACAATATACAGCCCCGATAATTATTGGATTTGTAATAATTTTGACTCTGGCTATATTCTCTGCCCAATATCAACCCCTGGGTAAGGTACTTGGACTAAGTGTTCTGGATGCGCGCTTGATATGCACCGCTGTCATTATTGGATTGTGTTCAGTTGCTGTTTTTGAGATACTACAAATCGTTTATAAGAAAATAGTGAAGTAGAGATTAGTTAACTACACTTTCAGCTTCCTTTTTCTTTTATTAAGGCGTGGCTATGAAAATAAATAAAAGATATATCTACTACACGATATTTTTTGTTGGGCTAATATTATTATGCTGGTGGTTTTTCAGGTCTAGATTCGCAAGGCAATTGCCAATCGAGGCAACAGCTTTTAGTGTCGGGCAAGTACAAGTACGTTGGTACGGGTTGATAATCGCTCTGTCGGTAATCCTTGGTTATGAACTCTTTGTTAAGCCAGTATTAAAGAAGAATAATATCAACGAAGACAAGTTTGTAACGTTTCTTCTTGTCACGGTGATTTTTGCGATAATCGGAGCCCGACTTGTTTTTGTTTTGCAGGATTCAAAATATTACTTCTCGCATTTCGGAGAAGTATTCTCCCTTTGGCGTGGGGGGCTGTCGATTCATGGAGCGTTGTTGTTCGGACTATTATCTATTCTCTGGGGAGCCAAGTACCTGCGTGTGGGCGCACTTAGGCTGGCTGATATACTTTCGCCCGCCGTCATTTTTGGGATGGGCCTCGGAAGGTTGGGCAATTTCTTCAACCAGGAAATCATTGGAAACCCGACGAGCGTGAAATGGAAGATGTTTGTTGATCCACTCTATAGACCGTCGCAGTATCTTGAAAGCAAATATTATCACCCAGTTTTTCTATATGAAATGGTTCTTGATTTTATACTTCTGGCGATCCTATTATTCTTGCGCAAGAAAAATCTCAGAGATGGCCTGATATTTATTATATTTATCGGCGGATACTCGATTATCCGGTTTGTAGTGGAGTTCTGGCGATACAACGAAGTAAGATATTTTTGGCACCTTTCACTCGCTCAAATAGTCAGCGCGATACTAGTGATCGTCAGTCTTGCGACGTTCTGTTTTCTACGTAAGAGAAAATAGTGGGTCAATCAAAAACAACCGCCGTTAAGCGGTAGTTTCTGATTGGTGGACCCGAGGGGAGTTGAACCCCTGTCCGAAAAGGAGCAAAGAATACTATCGACGAGCGTAAATGTGCTTTCGTAATCTTGAGTACGCTACTAAAGCTACCTTGCGCACTCCAGCCCGATTTATGACGTCTCTCTACCCCTTTCGGGCAGAAGAAGTAGGAGACGGCTCCTGCATTATTTATGCAAGAGCTGGCGCAAAGTTAAGCCCCGCAAAAGCGGTTTTTACTTTACTAACTAAGTTTTTTGCACTTAGGTTTTGTCGCGACATTTTATCGAGATGTACGTGACCTGCTCGGCTCGCAGTAAACTCTGCCAGACCCTTCCGTCGAAGCCAATACGGGCCCATGAGTTATTTGTTAATTTACGCTTCCATCAAGTATATAATATTTCAAACCAATAGTCAACGTAGACTTAGTGATATGACGAGACAATTTTTTTAAAATATTCATGGGCGCGCGGAGCGTTCCATCCACATGGTAGAAGTTCATCTGGAAAGTTTGGGTCCTGGGAATATATTGAAATGAATTTACGTTCCAATCTTTTTGCGCTTAGTGGCCAGTACTTGCCATCTGTCTTTTTTAAGGCGTCTTTGGCTTTTGAGATAAACTTACGGTAGTCCTTATTTATCCTGTCAAGTTTCCAGGCACGTTCAGCGGCGTGCGCCTCCATACTCAGAGTCTCAGCCTCGAATAACAAGATGTACTGACGGATGCCAAGTTCAGTGGCATATCTATGCAATACACCAAGATTCTTATGAGGACTTAAATATGTGGATCGAAAAATCTTCTTAAATCCGAGCTCGAGTAGTTTATCGGTGAGCTTTTTTTGGGAGAATGTGTCTTTTGATGGGATATTGCACACGGCAACTCGCCATTTATCATCCCAAGGCTCCGTCTTCATTTTTGGCAATGCTGGAGCAATAAACATTTTGCCATCGACCGATAATATATCAATACCTTTCCGGTATCTTTTCCTGCTAATAATCAATTTGTTTTTTCTTAAAATTGACATTTCCTTGCGGAGGGTGGGAATGGTATAGCGTTTGCCGAGATATTGTTTTGTCAAATCACTCAACTCGCCGTAGGCGAGCTTATATTTTCTTTGTGGCAAGATATATTCCACATAGGTTAGTAGCAGCCGGTATAAATCATTTTTCATTTGCAACATCTTTCTTGATAGATTCATCTTTATTATTATCATAGTTTGTATTACACTTACAGGTATTATGAGCCAGAACAAACTTATGACAACTTCATCCGGTGGTGTGGTAGTAAGACGTCGAGCAGGAAAGATAGAACTATTATTAATTAATGACAATAAATATCCGAATTGGATGTTGCCTAAAGGGCACGTTGAAAAAAACGAAAGCCTCGAGGAAGCTGCGCTAAGAGAAATACAGGAAGAAACCGGGGTCTCTGGGTGTCGGGTGGTGCAAGAGCTTGGCAAATATACTCGTTATAAAGAGGAAGTCAATGAGGAAAAGACTGTCTATATTTATTTAATTATTGCGCCCTCTGGCAAAATTAATCTTCGCCCTGAATATGACCATATGCAAGTGGCATGGTTTCCGCTTAATAGCTTGCCGCCAATATATGTTCCTTATGAGGAACAAATTATCAAAGAAAATACCGAACTAATTTCTAGAACTGTTTAAGTCAAACAATTAACGCAATATCGCACCAAGATCTTTTTGCGTTTTTTCGCGGATGTCGTTTTGAATGTCGTTCACTTCATCGTTAGTAAGAGTTCTTTCAAGGGATCTGTATATTATCCTAAACGTGTAACTCTTCTTATCCTCGCCAAATTTTTCCGTGTCCTCATATTCGTCGATAAGTTCGACTTCTTCGATTATGTCCTTTGCGTGGTCTCGAACAATTTCATAATAATCGTTTAGATTGATAGATTTATCGATGATAAAAGAAATATCTCGTGATACCGGCGGGTATTTGCTGACCTCTTTGAACTTGCTGTCAATTCCGGTGAACTGATTTGTTATTCTCGGATCGTTAGACCAGAGTACTCTAATATCAGGAATACCCATTTTGATCATGGCGAGTCTATCACCGAAGCCAAATGCCCAACCGTTGTAAATATCAGGGTCGATGCCAAAGTTTTTGAGTACGACGGGGTTAACTAGTCCGGCGCCATTAACCTCTAGCCATTTATCGTTGAACATAATATCCATTTCCAAACTTTCAACTGTGTACGGGAAGACGTCATCGATAAACTTATATTTGATGTCTTGACCAAATATCCCTTTAGCTAAGTCGGCTTGGACATCTTTTAAATCTTCCTGTGTAATGATCTTTTGCGATTTTTTGCATATGTATAAACCGTCTATTTGGTGAAAGGCGGGGAAGTGATGTCTGTCAATTTCATCTTTACGAAATACTATCCCCGTCGAGAGAGCGGCGATATAGCCTTCTGTTTCGAGTCTATTAAGAACAGAGGAATCCTTTAGGTAAAACGACCACATGGCGGTTGTCTGCGTTCTTAGGACGTGGTCAGGAGTTACGTAATATGTGTCGGTTTCTCGGCGACTCGGATGTTCTTTGGGGGTGTTTAATAAGTCGAAATCTTGCTCAACGGTAATTATTTTCGGGAATTCAACCAAATCGAAATCGGCGAATCTTGGTAACTGCTTTATTTGGTCAAATAATATTTTTACGGGTGAGTTAGCCTTCTTGGTGAGATCGGGAAGGTTGAGCAATCTTTTAATCCTCTGAGAATTCACATCTGTCTTTTGTTGAAGCTCGTCAATCAGCTTTTTCTCATCTGGGTCTTCATAAGAAATGGTTCGTTTCATGATTTTATTCTATGCCAAAAACACCTCGGAGGCAACAAAGATTTGACCCTGTTGTCTTTTAACGCGCAAAAAGAATATAATCAATTGTGAAAAGGAGATCACATGGACATAAAAGACAGGGTGTATTTTCGTAGGGAACATATGTCGAGAAATATGGGCTTGATAACCGAAGAAGAGCAAAACAAAATTTCTGAAAAAACTCTATTAGTTGCTGGATGTGGAGTCGGCTCACTTATTGCAATTTCAGCAGCACGATTAGGTTTTGATAAATTCGTACTTGTCGATGGGGATGTGGTTGAACTGTCGAACATTAACCGTCAGGGATATTCAAGCCGTGATATCGGCAAGCCAAAAGTAAATGCTTTGGCGAAGCGTCTAAAACAAATCAATCCTCATATCCAGATAAAGAAATACACAGTATTTGTCGATATTAAAAATGCAGCCCGATTTGTCCATAAGGCAGATATTATTATCGATTCCATCGATCCGGACGCGGCACAGGCGGCGATTGCCATGCATCGTGCAGCACAGAAAGAACATAAAACCATTATTCAGCCTTCGGATGTTGGTTGGGGGGCAATGCTCCAGATATTTACACCGGAATCTATGACTTATGAAAAAATGATCGGTCTTGACCCGGAGATTCCGGTCGAAGAAGTGGACAATCAAAAAGCTTTTGGTAAGTTCATCCAGTTTTTCGCAAAGATTATGCCTGAATATGTCCAGGTAATCGCCATGGAAGTAGCGGAAGGGAAACGCAAACATTATCCGCAACCGGTGTCGGCGTCATATATTTTATCTGCGATGACCGTTATTGCCGCAAAACGTATAGCTTTAGGCTTGCCAGTGCGAGTGGCTCCTGATAATATTAGTTTTGATCCGAACGACA
>CAYUJF010000016.1:0-9957 GCA_964445015.1 uncultured Candidatus Saccharibacteria bacterium | reverse complement strand
CGAGCGGCCCGGAAATGAAGCCGCCGGCACCAGTGATAAAATCAGCAAAATGTCAGAAGAAAAACCAAAACAAAACAACATCAGTGATATAAAAAAGCACCTCGAAGAAATCGACAGGCACATTTCTGAGGTGCGCCAGCTGCTCTTTATTGACGAGTCTGTCTCGAAGCGATCAAACCTTTTCAAATCTCCCGATGGAAAAGTAGTTGAAGGAATATTCGACGGACAGCAAATGATAAGCCAAGAGGGTGAAAAATATCCTGTATCTCCAAACTATGCATCTAAGTCACAGC
Source organism: uncultured Candidatus Saccharibacteria bacterium (assembly GCA_964445015.1). Lineage (GTDB taxonomy): Bacteria > Patescibacteriota > UBA1384 > UBA1384 > UBA1384 > CAYUJF01. The sequence continues at coordinate 9,664 of CAYUJF010000016.1, read as the reverse complement.
TTGTTGAGGGAGATAAACTCAAACTAACAATCACTCCAGATGGCAGTTTTCTTTATAAGCAGATTGAACCGATTGAAAGAAGCAGGGCGACTGGCGAACTTATGGTTATTGGCAGCAAGCATTACGTCAAAACATCCAAGAAGAAATATCAGGTTCTGTCAGCGCCAATAACTTATTTCAAAGCTAACCCCGGTGATAAACTGACAATCATCATCCCGAAAAAGGCAGATAGTAATTGGGCGGCGGTGGAGAATGTAATTGAAACCCCAAATTAAAAATGAACTTTTTTAAGCCCCCGAAACAAGAACATATCGACTGGCATTTGCAGAGGCAGTATATTGTACTGAAGGCTTTGGTGCCGAAGAATAACGAGAAGACACCGCTTGCCGCGGAGAATTTTTTTGCTGCCCTGCACGGCATATATCAATCCTCATTGGAATACCAGGAGACGCTGTCATTTGAGATAGCGGCTGTTAATGGCTTTGTTCAGTTTTTTATTACAGTTCCCGAACACCTTTATCCGTTCGTTGAGGGTCAGCTATATGCACAATATCCAACCGTCGAATTGGAAACGGTGGATGATTATACTCTTGGGCTGGAAGAGTGCCAAGGAGTATTATCGACAGATTTAAAATTGCAAAAGGATGATATCTATCCTATTAAAACATTCTTGAATTTCGATGTAGACCCGCTTGCAAGTCTGACGGGTGTACTTTCGGAAGCGTCGGGTCAGGAATATATTGTCGTCCAATTTATGGTGAGACCGGTCGATGATAGCTGGCAAACCAGAGCGATAAATTATGTCAAGAAGATCAAGGCGGGTGAATCTCCTAATGTCAACATCAACGACATCCTTAAGCAGCATCTCAAATCGGCCGCTGTAGGTGTGGTCAAGGGCATCTTCGTCAGCCCCACAGCCGCTCCCGCGTCCTCTTCGGGCGAACCGCCGAAATTATCGGCGCCAACAGAAGCCGCTCTTAAAGGTATCGAGGAAAAAATCACAAAACTTGGATTTGAAACTATGGTCAGAATTACGGTCGCATCGCCTGATGAGACCACTGCTCAGCGAAAGCTGCAATCTGTCGTCGGTGCATTCAAACAATTCAATACCAATAACATGAACGGTTTTATTGGCGGTGACGTCAATAAAGGTGCTGATGTATTTAACAATATCAAGCGGAGATATTTTAAGAATGGATATATTTTCAATATTGAAGAGTTGGCGTCGATTTTCCACCTGCCGAACAAATCAGTCGAAACGCCACGTCTAACATGGGCGGGTTCCAAGAAAGGGGAGCCGCCGTCGAATTTGCCGTTGAGCGACGAGGATAAAGACGCTACAAAATTCGCCAAAACCAACTTTAGGGGGCACTACGAAGAGTTCGGTATAAAGCAAATCGACCGCAATCTCCATATGTATGCCATTGGTAAAACAGGAACTGGTAAATCGACCATGCTCGAGAATATGATTATCGACGACATTCGCAAGGGTAGGGGAGTGGCCGTCGTTGATCCGCACGGGGATTTGATAAAGAATATTATTGATTTTATACCTAGAGAAAGAATCGACGATGTTGTTATTTTTAGTCCCGCTGACAAAGAGTATCCAATCGCATTTAATATTCTCGAGAATGTTGATCCGGACCTGAAAAACATTGTTGCTTCTGGAGTCGTCGGCATTTTTAAGAAGATATTCGGAGAGAGCTGGGGACCACGACTTGAATACATTCTACGCAACACTGTACTTGCTTTGCTTGATTACCCCAATGCGACAATGCTCGGTATTCTACGGGTTTTGAATGACCCGTCGTATCGTCTTAAGGTAATCGAGAAAATCCAAGACCCCGTGATCAAAGACTTTTTCATTAATGAATTTGAAAAATATGATCAAAAGTTTAGATCTGAAGCGATAGCGCCAATCCAAAACAAGGTTGGTCAATTCTTGTCTTCGTCGACAATTAGAAATATCGTTGGACAGCCAAAGAGTAGTTTCAATATTGAAGACATTATGAATAACGGCAAGATACTACTGCTCGATTTGTCTATCGGAAGAATCGGTGAGGACAACTCGGCGCTTCTGGGTTCGATGATGATTACAAAAATACAGTTAGCCGCAATGTCTAGGGCAAATTTACTGCCAGAACAGCGAAAGAACTTTTATCTGTATGTTGATGAGTTCCAGAACTTCGCCACAGATTCCTTTGCGGTAATTTTATCTGAAGCCCGAAAATATAAACTCAATTTGATTATGACTAATCAATATATCGCCCAAATGCCCGAAACAGTCGCCAGCGCAGTCTTTGGTAATATCGGTACATTAATAGCATTCCGCGTCGGGGCAGGGGATGCCGGTGCGCTTGAGCAGGAGATAGCGCCAGTGTTTGAGGCTAACGATCTTGTTAATCTCGATAATTACCATATATATCTCAAAATGGCTATCGGAGGAGTGACGTCGACACCGTTCTCGGCAAAAACATTGCCACCAGCGTCTGACCCTGTAAACCTATCTGAAGAGATATATGAGGAATCGAGAAAGAAATATGCGAGAAATAGGGATGAAGTGGAAAAGGAGATTGCAGAAGTTGCCCAATACAACAATACACTTTCGCAGGCTGATGATTTTTATAAAAAGCAAACTATCAAGATAGAGAAATCACAGAGCGTTGTTACGGACGAAGCAGGGGAGAGCTATAAAAAAATTCTCGATACTGATAATAAAAGATGGTTCTATAAAACAAATCAACAAGAAAAGACCTCATAGAGTTTTAGTAGTGGAATGTACCTATATATGTTAAATGGGCGGTTGTGTGCTTTATTAATGTTGATTTATACACTGATGATTAACTCATACTAAGCCACCCATGTTTCAACTTTTCTGCTGTGTCGCAACACTATACATACAAGGCCTATGACACGCCCCACCACCGCTTCTTTCAGCAGTCGCACAATAATACTTATGCGACACCCTATACGAGTGTTTATTCGCATCCATCACAGCCATACACACATCGCTTGAACTGTGGCTCAGCAGCTGGGAGGTGCTGGAATATGGGTGATAATTCGCTAATAAATAACTCGATATAAAAACCCCCTAAAACACGTATATACAGTCAATATCTTAGTCGATTTTAGGCGTTTTTGAATACGACCCCTCGCCTATCTTATATTCTTACCGGCATATGCTTAGCCCATATGACTTATATGGTTCAGGTTCAAAAAAAGGCTCTACAATGCGATTTGCGAGCGTTTTATTTATTAGACGGCTAACGTATCGTCCGGCTCGAGTACTTATTACCGCAGTTACAAAAAACTTGCAACCGAATGGTATTGTAACAGCGCGAACGCAGGAATAACGAGGTCGTTCGATTATCAGACGAAGATAGGCGAATCGGCTCAGAAAAAATGACCATGCGGCCCATTGGTCTAATTATCGACTAAATCACGACAATAAATCATTCAGGGTCAAGTCGGTTTTAAAGCAAAGAGAACTCGAGCTCGCAGAAAATTAACGCTTAATTTTTCGCGTCCTCTCCCCTGTTTCGTCTCATATGTATCCATGTCACTAGGACTGGTGAGGCAATAAAAATTGAACTATATGTGCCAACAGCGATTCCAAATAGTAGCGTCAAAACAAATGGCCTAATCGCACCACCGCCGATTATAGCCAGGGCCAGCAATACTAATATGGCCGTCATGGATGTATTGAGTGACCTTGCCAACGTTTGATTAACGCTGTCGTTCACGGTTTTAACAACGGGCTCTTGTTTGGGCAAATGAAGGATATTTTCTCTGATTCTGTCGAAAACAACAATGGTATCATGCATCGAAAATCCCAAAATAGTGATAATAGCAACTAGCAAATAACTGTTTGCCTCGAAACCGTAAAAATGGTTAATTGTTGCAACGAAACCCATGGTCACAATCGCATCGTGGGCCAAAGCGATTACTGTGGCGATACTCATTGACCACGATGAGAATGGCTTCTGTACTCTTCGGAACGACCAAGCGATATACAATGATATCGCCAGAATTGCCACGCAAACAGCGATAATGGCTCTCTTTGTCAAATCATTACCGACGGTTGGACCGATAGTCTGTGACTGCATCAAATCAACTTCGGTTATCCCCTGTTCCTTGTTCCCAGCCAAATTCTGCTTGAGGGTTGGTACTATTTCTTTGATTTTCGATGCGTCGGTCAGAGATGTTTTGATTTGAATATTATTTTTGCCAGTATTAGTGACTGATAATTCTGGTAGCGACAAATCCTTTAGTGCTTCTTTGACCGTAGTTGAATCGACGTATTTATTAACGCCAACTTCAAGCAGCGTTCCGCCGGTATAATCAGTACCCGGATTTATTCCCCAAGCAACCATGGCTGCAACCGAAGCAACCATTAGAATCGCTGAAAATATATAGTAGTATAACCTCTTGCCTGTAATATTCATTTTATATTGTCACTCTTTTAATATTTTTGCACCACGCTCTAAGTAATGATCTTGTGACCGTTATGGCCGTAAATAAACTGACAAGAATTCCAATCGCCAGCGTTAAGGCAAAACCTCTGACAAAACCAGTTGTACCATAATATAGGATAACAGCCGTGATTAAGCTGGCAGTGTTGCTTGGCCAAATACTCGACCAACTTCTTTTAAAACTCGACTCTATCGCCTCTTCTGTCGCTTTGCCATTACGTAGTTCTTCTTTGAGACGTTCAAAGACCAGTACATTGGCATCGACTGCCGCTCCTACTGAAAAAATGAATCCTGCAAGGCCTGCCAGTGTCAATGTCACTGGGATTAGTTTGAATACAGCCAGCGAGATGGCGGTGTATACGCCAAGGGCAATAACTGCAAAGAACCCCGCTCGGCGGTAGTAGACCATCATGAAAATACAGACCAAAACAATTCCGAGCAAGCCAGCCATCAGGCTACTTTGAATAGAATCTCTTCCGAGAGTAGCACCGATTTGATTTTCGCTGACAAGACTAATCGGTACTGGTAAAGCACCAGCATTTAATAAAATTGCCAGTTGTTTCGCTTCTTCGATCGATTCAAGCCCTGTGATGACCGCTTGCCCATCCTCGATAACGGTTTGGACTGTGGGTGATGAGATGATCTCATTGTCCAACTCTATCGCCACTGGCTTTTGGAGGTTTTTTTGAGTGATTTCCTTAAATAGTTTCGCACCCTCGCTATCGAAGGTCAGCTCCACCATCGGTTCACTCCCTTGAAATCCTTTACTGCTCTGCTGGCTGCTGGATATTGTCGCATTGGCTTTTTTGAGGTGTGATCCATTTAATTCTGTCGCAATAAATTTTCCATCACTCCCCTGCTCCTTAAATGTTAGCTGTGCCGTCTTACCGATCATTGTTTTTGCCTGTTCCACATCAGTGACCCCGGGAAGTTCCACTAAGACGCCTGGTTTACCGCCAACCTGTGTGGACTGAATAGAAGGTTCGGACACGCCCAGCTTGTTAATTCTTCTATCAATAACATCTATAACGCCTTTCTTGGCACTTTCTATTTCGCTTGCGTTGGTCTTGCTTGTATCGAGTTCATAGACCAGCTGTACTCCACCTTTTAAGTCGAGACCAAGTTTCATGGTTTTGCGGTTAGTAAATTCCAAACCGTTTGGGAGAACTATGGCAATCGCCAAGGCTGTCAGAACCGCGATAATGCTTATTGTATATATTGGTTTATTTTTCATAAAATTATTTAATTTTGGCTAGATACTCCCCTACCGCCATGGCTGCCTTGGCGCCTTCGCCTGCCGCAATAACAACTTGCTTTCCCCAGACACTTGTGGCGTCGCCTGCCGCAAAGACCCCTGGCATCTTAGTCGCATTCTTATTATCGATCTCGATCTCAGTCCATTGGTTGAGCCGTGCGACACCGCTGAAACTCTGTGTGTTGGGTGCAGATCCTATTTCAACAAATACGCCGTCACATTTCAATGTTTTGACCTCTTCGTTGGTGCTATCTTTATATTCCAGCCCGATAACTTTTTGACCATCATTGAGAATCTTCGAAACATGTGCAAAAGGCACGATAGTGATATTCTTTTGAGCGGCCAATTTTTCGAGTGTTACAGCTTCACCGTTGAGCTTGTCGTTGATGGTTAATACAAATATCTTCTGGGCGTATTTTGCCAGCATGTAGGTTGCCTCTGTGGCTGAATAACCTCCACCTATCACAGCTACAACCTTGTTTTTGAAGAAAGGTGCGTCACAGGTGGCACAAACACTTACACCCCTGCCGGTAAACTCTTGTTCGCCTGGCACGCCGAGGGTTTTCGGCCTTTTGCCAGTTGAAATGATAACTGTCATAGTCTCATGCTTGTTTTTATCAGCCGTTTCCACGACATAACCGCTGCCCGATTTAATAATACCGATAACCTCATTACCGGGCCCGATATTCGCCGTTACAGACTTCTCCACCTTGGCATGGTCCAGCATCATTGTGGCTAATTCTTTACCCTCAACCAATTTGATGCCGGGATAGTTGGCGACTTCGCCTGATAATGCCGTCTGCCCGCCCAGGTCCTTAGAGAGTATGAGTGTATTTAAACGGTTTCGCCCTGTATATATTGCCGCCGACAAACCAGCCGGTCCCGCGCCGATAATAATTACGTCGTAAGTCATAATACTACTTATTGTAATTGTGGATCATTAACGCAGTGTCGATCATCCTATTGCTGTAACCCCATTCATTGTCATACCATGCGACTACCTTAACGAAATCACCGCCAATAACTTTTGTGAGTGGCAGATCAACGATTGTCGAATGTTGGTTACCTACTATATCGCTTGATACGATCGGGTCCTTGGAAACCATTAATATATTTTTATATTCAGGCTTCCCGGCTGCGTCCTCAAAAATCTTATTTACGCTTTCAGTGTCGGTTGTTTTTTCTGTTAAGAACACCAAATCAGAAATAGATCCGCAGATTACCGGCACTCGGATTGCCATGCCATCAAACTTTTCCTTTAATTTTGGAACTGTTTGAGTAGCGGCGATGGCTGCGCCAGTTGATGTTGGCACGATATTGTTCGCAGCGGCTCTTGCCCGTCGCATATCTTTGTGTGGACCGTCTTGCAGATTCTGATCGCCAGTATATGCATGGACTGTGGTCATTAACGACTTTTTAACACCGAAATTCTTTTCCATCAAGTCGGCGATCGGGGCGATGCAGTTCGTAGTGCAGGACGCATTTGATATTACTTTTTCTCCATTGTAGGAATCGTTGTTGACTCCCATGACGATAGTTGGAACATTACCATCCTTGGCTGGAGCAGAAAGGATTACCTTCTTTGCACCGGCCTTGATATGTTCTAATCCCCCGGCATGGCTCGCAAAGACTCCTGTCGATTCAATGACAACGTCGACATCGTGCTTTGCCCATGGTAATTTCTCTGGATCTGGTTGCTTGTAGACGGCTATTTCTTTGCCGCCAACATTGAGCTTCTCCTCCTCGGCAACAACGTTTTCACCATAAGGGCCATAGACAGAATCGTACTTAAGTAATGCGCCGAGAGTTGTGGCGTCGGTTAGGTCGTTAATCGCTACCACTTCAATGTTGGGATTGGTATGTGCGACTCTAAATACCGCTCTACCAATTCTGCCAAAACCATTAATTGCCAATCTTAGCATTATTCCTCCTCGATAATATGTCTTATTTCTTGATTTACTAATGCGGGCGGCACCTTGCCTGAAAAAAAGGATTCAATATTTTCAACTACCATTTTTGCCATCCGACCACGTGCCTCAAGCGTCGCAGATGCGCTATGCGGTGTCAATACCACATTCTGAAGCCCACTGAGCCCCGATGCTAACTTGGGATCATCTTCATACACGTCCAGCCCTGCCGCCATAATCTTATGTTCCTTTAATGCCTTAACCAGGGCTTTCTCGTCGACTATCGGGCCTCGGGCAGTATTGATAAGAATTGCGGAGGGTTTCATCAAGGCGATAGTTCGGCTATTGATAATGTGTTTGGTGGTTGGCAGTAACGGCACGTGAAGAGATACTACATCGGAACTTTCAAGTAAATTACTTAGCGATGTCTGGTATGCATGAGTCGATCGTTCCAAATCATAATTCTTGCATATATCGTGATATAGAATTTTCATGCCGAGACCATGGTAGCAGTTGGAGGCAAAGAGGGATCCGATTTTGCCACACCCGATAATGCCTAGTTTTTTTCCGCTAAGCTCGACACCGATCATCTGCTTGGGGTCCCACCCTTTGTACTTGCCGTTCCTGACGCAATCATCGGCCTCTATTAATCTTTTAGCGCAAGCCAACATTAAGGCCATGGCATGTTCGGCAACAGCAGTCGAAGATGCGTCGGGAGTATTTGTCACCGCAACCTTTCTCGAGGTAGCTTCCTCGACATCGACGTTGTCAAAACCAACGGCGTAGTTAGCAATTAGTTTAAGCTGTTTGCCCGTCTTATCCATTACCTTACTATCGACTTTGTCGGAAAGCTGGGTAACGAGCGCATCGTATCCATCGACAGATTCCATTAACTCGGCATAAGTTAGTACTCTCGACTTTTTGCTTACAGTTACCTCAAATCTATCGGATCTGACTATAGCGTCAAATTCTGGAAAATCAATCGGATACGTCACATAAATTTTCGGCTTCATAGAGATGTTGTTATCTTACATCTATTGCAGCGCTTGGTGATTTTGTCCATGGAGAGGAGCCCTCGTTGAGGTCCAACATGCTCAATTACTGAGGCGGCGTTGGCACTGCCCCAGCTCATGGCTTCTTCGAACGTTTTACCTTGCATAATTGCTGCGCTGAAACCACCGGCGTATGCGTCGCCGGCGCCGGTAGATTCAAGAACCTTAGCTGGACACACGCCACATTTGTAATATTTTACGCCATCAAACCCGTATGAACCATTTACATCATCGGTGATAATAGCGCGAGTGGGGCCAAGGTCCGTGAGGGCCTTTAGGAGTTCATTGTAAGAAACCTTGTTTTTGCCGGTATAATCCTCAGCCTCTTCGTTGTTCATAATTATCACGTCAGTCATTTCCAAGAGTTCAGCATAGGCCTTAGGGCCTTCTCTGCGCTGATAGGTGCCAGGGCTAAAGATCAATTTCACATTGTAGTTCTGTATTAGGTCGAGAAGTGGTTGTGCTATTTTACCGCCCTGGGCTGACAAGGATGTGAGATATACCCATTTTGTTGGTTTGAGCGAAGTGAGGTTGTAGTTTCTGTCCTCGTGGTGGACAAGTAAAGTTCTTTTCCCCTCATATATCATGGCTACTGTTTGGTTTGTTTTACCCGACGACTCAACTTGTTTTAAGTCAACATCTTCCATTTCCAGCTTATATAGAATCTGCTTGCCATCGGCATCATTACCAACCGTTGTGACTATGCCAGTTTCAAAACCGAGCCGTGAAGCAGCTACTGCGACATTGGCAGCATTACCACCAACTGTGATCTCGATTTCTCTGACAGGTATCTTTTCATTCAGTTCGAAGCACAACTCGCATACTCTGTTTCGAGTACTGCAAATCACCGAAGCGTCTCTTTCGTCGAGTAAGTAGTATGTGTCTATTGCCACATCTCCAATCACAGTTAAATCTAACACTTGCCTCCTTTAAAGATGGTGAGCGCTTCTTCGATGATTTTGCTTACCGTTCAATGAT
>CAYUJF010000015.1:0-10047 GCA_964445015.1 uncultured Candidatus Saccharibacteria bacterium | reverse complement strand
TCGCCGTTTTTGACAGCCACTTCGTAGCCTTCTGGAATTTCGATTTCGTCAATTCTCTTTTCACCCGAAGCAACACGAGCCAGTTTCTTACCCTTGTGTGTTGTAACGTCAAACTGACCGTCGATCTCAGTAACAACTGCCGGGGTACGTGGGCTTCTGGCTTCGAACAACTCTTCTACACGAGGCAAACCAGAGGTAATGTCAGCGCCTGAAATACCACCCATGTGGAATGTTTTCATGGTGAGCTGAGTACCAGGTTCACCAATAGCCTGAGCCGCGATAGTACCAACTGTGGTACCCGGCTTAACCAATACGCCGGTTGCCATGTCATTGCCGTAACAATGCTGGCAGACACCTTGTTTGGTCTGGCAGTAGATGACCGAACGTATATTAACTTCCTCAACTGATTTCTCATTGGCGATTTTATCGGCGATGACTTGAGTGATAACTTCACCCTTTTTGACAATGTCTTTAATAGTGGTGGCGGCAACACGACCCACAATCTTGGAGTTGAAGACTTTGGCATCTTCGGTGTAATCAGCCTTCTTAACGGTCATGAATTCCTTGGTGCCACAGTCACCCTCGACAATGACAATGTCTTGGGCCACATCAACCAGACGTCGGGTTAGGTAACCTGCATCTGATGTTCTAAGAGCCGTGTCTGACTTACCTTTTCTGGATCCGTGAGTGGAGATGAAGTATTCCAGCACTGTCAAACCCTCTTTATAGTTGGAGACAATCGGAAGTTCGATAATCTTACCAGCCGGGTTAACCACATTACCTTTCATACCACTCATCTGAACCAGCTGAGTGATAGAACCACGAGCACCGGAGGCAACAGTAATCCAGACGGGGCTTTGTTTGTTGAAGCCGGCGATCATTTCTTTTTCAAGTCTGTCACGAGCGCCAAGCCACAGTTCAATGGCCTTGGTTCGTTTTTCACCATCGGTAATAAGACCCTGTCGGTAAAGAGTTTCGATCTTTTGAACTTTGGCTTCTGTTTCGGCGATGATTTCTTTCTTATTTTCCGGAGTGTAGATATCATCCATCGAGATGGTAACGCCACTTAAAGTGGAATATGTGAAACCAAGGTTGTTGATTTTATCAACCAATTCAGCCGTTTCTGGTGCGCCGCATTCCTTGAACGTTCTGGCAATAACTTTCTTGAGTGTCGAAGAATCCATGGAGACGTTGTGGAAGCCTAGACTGTCGGGAAGAATGTTGTTAAAGAGAATTCTTCCAACGGTAGTGGCAACCAGCGTCTTGCCGTCTTTGAGGACTTTGTTTTCGGCATCGTCTTGGTCAACTCTGTCGGCAATACGAACGTACACGCGCGATCGCAACTTAATGCCACCTTGCTGATACGCCATAATGGCTTCGTTTTTGGAACCGTACAGTTTCTTTGATTTATCTTCCGTTTCATCGACGCTGGTTAAGTAGTAGCAACCCAGAACGATGTCGAGTCTCGGTGAGATAACAGGTTCGCCAGAAGCTGGTTTGAGCAGGTTCTTTGCCGAAAGCATAATGTTGGCCGCTTCATCGCAAGCTTGTTCGCTTAACGGGATATGGACGGCCATTTGGTCTCCGTCGAAGTCAGCGTTGAAGGCATAACAAACGGACGGGTGAATCTGAATGGCCTTACCTTCAATGAGCACCGGCTGGAAGGCCTGAATACCAAGTCTGTGCAGCGTCGGAGCACGGTTTAAGAGAACATGATAGTTCTTGGTGACCTGTTCCAAAATATCCCAGACAATAGGCTCACCGCGCTCAATCATGCGACTGGCATTCTTAACATTATGAACATAGCCGTCGTTGATCAACTTTGATATAACGAAGGTCTTAAACAGTTCAATAGCCATAACCTTAGGCAAACCGCACTGGTGCAGTTTAAGCTTAGGTCCAATAACAATAACCGAACGTCCCGAGTAGTCGACTCTCTTACCCAAAAGGTTCTGGCGGAATCGGCCTTGCTTACCTCGGAGAATATCACTTAACGATCTCAATTTGCGCTGAGCACCGATGGTGGCAATTCTGCCGCGCTTGGCTGAGTTGTCGATTAAGGCATCAACCGCTTCTTGCAACATTCTTTTTTCGTTACGGCAGATAACTTCAGGAGCGCTTTGCTTAATTAATCGCTTTAATCGGTTGTTGCGGTTAAGAACACGTCGGTACAAGTCATTAAGGTCGCTGGTGGCGAAACGGCCACCGTCGAGTTGAACCATAGGTCTAAGGTCTGGCGGGATAACCGGCAGTCGAGTGATAACAAGCCATTCCGGACGAATTCTGGCTTTCTTCATGTCGGCAAAAAGTCTCAACTGTCGCAGTGTTTTCTTTCTGGTAGCATCACCGGCCGTTTTAAGTTTTTCCTCGAATTCCTTGATTGATTTATCAAGGTCGATGTTCTTCAGAAGCTCCAAGATTGCTTCAGCACCGATACCTACTCTAACAATCTGACCGTATTTCATGGAAAGTTCGTGGTACTGGCTTTCGGACAGCGTCATTCTGGGCGCTAATGACAAAAGTTCATTACGGCTTTTCTTGTAGAGCGCATCCGTTTTCTGAACAGCCAAAGGATTGTCTTTGACATCGTCTCGGTTGCGCAGCGCCTGATATTCATGTTCAAGTTCAGCCAGCGACTGTTCGCGGACCGACTCGTCAACATCGATAATGATGAAAGCGGCAAAATAGACAATAGCTTCCAAGTCGCTGATGGAAATATCAAGAATTGTCGAAAGAACGCTCGGCACACCGTGCAGGTACCAGATATGGAGAACAGGTACCGATAAATCGATATGACCCATTCTTTCACGTCTGACTGACGATCGAGTGATTTCAACACCACAGCGGTCGCAGACAATGCCCTTGTATCTGATTTTCTTGTATTTACCGCAGTAACATTCATAGTCTTTGACCGGACCAAAAATACGCTCGTCAAAGAGACCATCGCGTTCAGGTTTCTGGGTTCGATAGTTTATGGTTTCAGGTTTGGTTACTTCACCATAAGACCACGACAGAATATCTTCTGGAGATGCAACGGAAAGGCGAATTCCATCGAAATCATTTGGAACTGTTCCCTGGCCAGCCTTTAAGGTCGCTCTAAGAGTTTTTTCGCTCATTTCATCTCCTTTCCGCTTTTAGGCGCAGTTTCCGTTGGTCTATCCGGCAACGGTCGCTCGGGCAATGCCTTGGAGAAACTGGCGGTCTCAGCATTTTCCTTAACGCCGATCATGTCGACATTAAGGCCCAGGCTTTGCAGTTCTCTGACAAGCACCATGAACGATGCAGGAATAGATGGTTTTTGGATCGGTTCGCCTTTGATAATTGATTCGTAGGCGCGGCTGCGACCCTGAACGTCATCGGATTTGATAGTTAACATTTCTTGCAGTATGTGGGCGGCACCGTAAGCTTCAAGCGCCCAAACTTCCATTTCTCCAAAACGCTGTCCGCCGAATTGAGCCTTACCACCGAGCGGCTGCTGCGTAACCATTGAGTAGGGGCCAATTGAACGAGCGTGCATCTTGTCATCGACAAGATGGAGTAGCTTCATTATGTAGATCTTACCGACAGTAACGGCCTTGTCGAAAGCCTCACCGGTACGTCCGTCATAAAGAACGCTCTTGCCGGATTCAGGCAAGCCAGCTTCTTTAAGCGCTTCTTTGACTTGGCTTAATGCTGCACTGTCGAAAACCGGACAGGCAACTTTCTTGCCTAGTTTATCGGCTGCCCAACCAAAGTGGGTTTCCATAATCTGACCCAGGTTCATACGAGAAACCACACCAAGCGGGTTCAAGATCATATCGACTTTAGTACCATCGGGTAAGTAAGGCATGTCTTCTTCAGGAACAATCGAGGAAATAACACCTTTGTTACCGTGTCTGGCTGCCAACTTATCGCCGATGGCCACTTTTCGAAGTTGCGCCACTGAGATTTCAAGCATTTGATATACGCCTTCTGGAAGCTCGTCACCGGCATCTTTATTGAAGACTTTAACCTCAACAACTTTACCGCGCTCACCGTGAGGCAATCGCAGTGAAGTATCTTTAACGTCCTTAGCTTTTTCACCAAAGATGGCACGGAGTAGTTTTTCTTCAGCCGTCAGTTCGGTTTCACCCTTAGGGGTGATTTTACCAACCAAGATGTCACCGGCGTTAATCTCCGCACCAATTCTAACTACACCTTGCTCGTCCAGATGGCTGAGTGATTCTTCGCCGACATTTGGAATGTCGCGCGTCACAACCTCGGGACCGAGCTTGGTATCACGAATTTCAATAGCATATTTCTCGATATGTACCGATGTGTACATATCGTTTTTCATGAGTGCTTCAGAAATAATAATGGCGTCTTCATAGTTCAAACCCTGGAACGGCATGAAGGCAACGGTGATATTTTGACCCAGAGCTAACTCTCCTTTGTCCGTACCGTAGCCATCAGCCAAAGCCTGTCCCTTTGTAACTTTTTCGCCAACATTTACCATTGGTCTTTGGTTGACACAAGTACCTTGGTTAGATCGGGTAAATTTGGCCAGATTGTAGACTTTTTCCTTGCCCTTGGTGTGAGCGTCGGCAATAACGATCTTGCTGCCGTCAACTTGCTTAACCGTACCGGCAGTCTCGCTAAGAATTAATTGTCCGCTAGCTCGCGCTGCCGATTCTTCGACGCCAGTACCTACAACAGGTGCAGTCGATTTAACAAGCGGCACTGCTTGACGTTGCATGTTCGAACCCATGGAGGCACGAGTAGCATCGTCATGTTCCACAAATGGGATACACGAGGTAGTGATACTAACAATCTGCATTGGTGAAACATCCATGTACTGAATGGAGCTTACTTTTTCAACCTTTGGCTCACCACTTGATCTGACAACGGCTCTATCGCCTTTAATGAAGCGATTTTCATCAACATCGGTGGTGGCCGGCGCAATTATCGCTTTTTCTTCAGCAACTGCATCGAGATAAACGACTTTATCAGTCACCTTTGATTTGCCGTTTTTCTGCTCAACTATTAAATAAGGTGACTCGATAAAACCATATTCATTGATTTTGGCGTAGCTAGCCAAATAGCCAACAAGTCCGATATTCGGTCCTTCTGGTGTCTCAATAGGGCAAATACGACCATAGTGAGATTCGTGAACGTCACGAACTTCAAAGCCGGCTCTTTCTCTGGAAAGACCACCGGGACCAGTAGCTGAAAGTGTTCGTTTGTGTTCGAGCTCAGCCAGCGGGTTGGTCTGGTTCATAAACTGAGACATTTGGCTCGATGCGAAGAATTCCTGCAAAATAGCAGTAATTGGTCGACTGTTGATTAATTGTGTCGGCGAAATGCTTTCCGGCTCAAGAACGCTGAATCTATCTTTCACAATTCTCTCAACCCGCAAAAGACCAACTCGGAAACGACCCTGCAATAGCTCGCCAATAGCACGGACCCTTCTATTCTTAAGGCTGTCGATATCGTCCGGCTTGGCAGTTGGGTCATTGTTTAATCGGATAATTTCTTTAATAACTCCAATAATATCCTGGAGCTTCAGAACTCTGTTTTTTGGCGTCGGGTCGAAGTCGCTGCCCAAGCGTCGATTGATTTTATAGCGACCGACCTTACCCAGGTCATAACGCTTGAAATTAAAGAACAGGTTGTCGATAAAGATCTTCGCAGTTTCGGGCGTAACCAAGTCACCAGGTCTGATTTTCTTATAAACTTCAACAAGAGCTTCGTCAGTTGACTTGGTTTGATCTTTACTGAGCGTGGTTTCAATATACTTATGATCCATGTCATCATCGACATCTTTGAAAGTATCAATGATCTCTTTGTCGTCTTTGAAACCGATTGCTTTTAGGAAGGTAGTCACCGGCATTTTGCGTTCGCGGTCTACCTTAACTGAGATGACATCTTTTGATGATGTTTCAAATTCGAGCCAAGCGCCGCGGTGAGGAATGATTTTAGCGCCAAAAAGTGTATTCTCGGACGCAGCTTCGGACTCGACAAACAGAACACCGTATGAACGAACGATCTGGCTGACAACAACTCTTTCGATGCCGTTGATAATAAATGTGCCTCTATCTGTCATGAGCGGGAATTCACCCAAGAAGACTTCGGCTTCTTTCTTCCTGCCGGTTTCTTTAAAGGTCAGAGTTACATGGCACTTTAGCGGTGCTTTATAGGAAAGGTTTTTATTGCGAGCGGTTATTTCATCATATTTCGGTTCATCCAGGTAATAGTCGCCGAATTCCAACGAGTACAATTTTCCTGTAAAATCTTCTATGGGCGATATTTCATAAAGGAGTTCTTTAATACCCTCTTCAAAAAGCCATTTGTAAGAAGCTATTTGGACTTCTATCAAATTAGGAATAGGAACGTCGATTAACGGTCGGCCATAATTCACACGGTTTTTAGATATCGGCATGAAACTCCTTTATGGGTCAGATTGACCATTGTACTAAAATAGCGCCTTCAAAAAAGACGTGCTAAAAACACAAAATATTTATTTAAATATTTGCACTGTTTTGGTTGTTGATATTCGGCCAACCTTAACGCAATCGAGACCGTTAATATGTTCTTATTATAACAATTAAGCCGTCGCTGTCAATAGGGTGTGGAGCGTTTACTCAACTGATACAAAAACCCTCTTCGATTTCTTGCCGGTAAATAGCGTCACAGGCTTCTTGGTGTATTTAACTTTACCGCTGCTGACGGCAACGATAGTATCGTCCTTACTCATTATTGTATTCTCACCTGCACGATACGCGGTACCACGTTGACGAACGATGATATTGCCGGCTAAAACTTTTTCGCCGGCATATTTCTTAATACCAAGACGTTGGGCTGCCGACTCGCGGCCTAACTTCGATGTACCTTTTGCTTTTGTATGGGCCATGTCAGTTTAATTAAAAATTACAAATTAAAAATGTCTAATTATTGAGTCCGCCGTCGTGCTCCGCACGACTCTGGACATATATCATTTTGTCATTCGAACTTGATTTGACATTTGATATTTGACATTTAAAGATTACTATTCTTTTACTGGTTTGTCAACTATTTTAATTCCAAGATCATTCAACTGAGCCGTGTCCACATTGCTGGGCGCATCCATCATCAAGTCGCGGCCATCGCCCGTTTTAGGGAAGGCAATTACTTCGCGGATATTAGGCTCATTAGCCAAGAGCATGACAATTCGGTCAAGACCAGGGGCAATGCCACCGTGTGGCGGCACACCATATTTAAAGGCTTGCAGCAGATGACCAAACTGGGCTCGAATCTGTTCTGTGGTATGCCCCAAGACCTCAAAGACGGCTTCTAAAATTTCCGGTTTATGAGTCCTGATACTGCCGCCGGCAATCTCATATCCATTCAGCACAAAGTCATATTGGTGCGCCTTAATGGTCTCGGGATTGTTCTTAATTTCATCTACACTTTCGGTCTTTGGCATGGTGAACGGGTGGTGCATTGCGGTCCAGCGGCCTGTTTGTTTACTGCGCTCGAACATCGGAAAATCAGTTACAAATGCGAAGGCGAGTTCATTGTCATCGTTCTTATCCCTCCTAAGGTCTGGCTTGTCGGAGCCGTATTGACTCATGGCATCGTCATAACTTATGCGCGGAAACGGAACTTGAGTAATGTGCTTTTTCGGCGTGACTTTTCTTACCAGAGTAATAAACATTTCTTCGACCAGTTTTAATATCTCTTCTTCGTTTTCAACAAAGCTCATCTCAATATCGAGCTGTGTAAATTCCGCCTGTCTGTCACCGCGAGTGTCTTCATCTCTAAAACATCTGGCGATCTGGTAATATTTTTCAAAACCGGCCACCATTAGTAACTGCTTGTATTGCTGGGGCGACTGAGGCAGAGCATAGAATTTTCCTGGCTGCTGACGGCTGGGAACCAAGTAGTCGCGCGCGCCTTCCGGCGTTGACTTGCCCAGGTTCGGAGTTTCGATATCTGTGAAACCCTGTTCTGTCAAAAAGTCACGGATGAACTTTACTACTTTCGATCTCAACACGATGTTGTTGTGCATTTTCTGGCGGCGCAGATCCAGGTATCGATATTTCAATCGAACATCTTCGCTGACTTCGTTCTTTTTTTCATCGATAGCAAAAGGGATGTCATCTGCTTCGCTTAAGACTTCGATATCACCGGCCAACAGCTCCACAGCCCCTGTTTCCATTTCCTTATTTACCAAATTCTCAGGCCTTTGTTTGACCGTACCGGTAATTTTTAATGTGGATTCGACTTTGGTTGCCGCCAGCTTTTCGTACATTGGATTTTCTTTTTCAACAACAACTTGAATAATGCCGGTTCTGTCTCGCAGGTCCAAAAACATTATTTTGCCGTGGTCACGCTTGGTCGCCATCCATCCGTACACAGATATTTCTTCGTTAACCTTTTTAACCGTCTCCAATATATTTGTTCTCATGATATTTCCATACTATTTGTATTTTCGGTTTAAATCAATACGTCATCGGGAGTGATTTTAGTGTATTTCCCTTCTGCAAGTCCGCCGAGTTTGAGCTTGCCGACACGGACGCGTTTCAATTTCATGACTTCAAGGCCGATTTTCTGAGCCATACGGCGAATTTGTCTATTCTTACCCTGAGTCAGTATTATATAGAAGGATACGTTATTGCCATCGTGCTTCCAACCAAAGACACTGTCGGCCTTCATGGTGTCATTGCCAATGCGCGTAAAACTTTCAAGTTTCTTTAATTGACGAACATCCCAGCCTTCTTTAACAGTACGAGCGTGCACTTGGTACTCTTTCTCTATGTGCGAGCCGGCGCTTGATATCTTTTGTGCAAAATAACCATCGTTTGTTAGAAGTATCAAACCCTCAGAATTTTTATCGAGACGACCCACGGGATACACCGCCGGATGCTGCGGCACATAATCAGTAATCTTCTTTTCGGCAAAGGGGTCGAAACGCGTCGATGTGACTCCGACAGGTTTGTTTAGAGCGTAGTAAACAACGTTACGAGGAGTAATTACTTTATTGTTAAGTGTAACAACATCTTCGCCGACCGCTACCTGCTCGGCAAGGTTGTAAACTGTTTTATTATTGATTTTAATATGTCCAGCCCGGACGGAATCCTCAGCTTTACGACGAGAAACACCCGTGGACATAGCGATGTATTTATTAATACGGACAGTTTGTGACATGTGCTTATTTGTTATTTGTAATTGGAGTGATTAATGGTTCGCCTGTCATCACAGCCGGCTTAGCGACTCCCATTAGCCATAATATAGTTGGGGCAATATCAGCCAGACGGCCGCTCTTAACATTATACTTAGAAGGTTTGTTATCGGCTGGCACAAAAATCATTGGCACGGGGTTGTTTGTGTGCTCAGTTGACCCGGAATTATCCCGTGGGTCGAGAGCTTGTTCAGCATTACCGTGATCGGCCGTGACAATGGAGTTATATCCATTTTTGAGAGCCGTTTCAATGACGCTCTTCAGACATTCATCGACAACCTCAATTCCTCTAACTTTGGCACTAAAATCTCCTGTATGACCAACCATGTCTGCATTTGCGAAATTGACAACAATGAAACCAAATTTATTGCTGCCTTCGGCCTGAACAACGCTTTGAGTTATTTCCGGAGCCGACATTTGCGGATATAGGTCATAGGTAGCAACTTTCTTTGAAGGAATCAAAACTCGTTCTTCGCCGGGATATGGAACTTCAACTAAGCCGTTCAAGAAGTAAGTCACGTGGGCATACTTCTCGGTTTCAGCGATGTGCATTTGGGTGATGTTGTTTTTTGACAATGTCGATGCCAGCGTCTCGGTAATCTTCTTGGGCGGAAAGGCTACGAATGGTCTGACACCAATTTCTTTTTCATAACCATAAGGGATCATGCTAACAAAATAGAGGTTTTTCAAAACTACGGATCGCTGCATTTCCTTAAGCTCGGGCTTGAGAAACGCTTGTGTCAATTCTCGGGCGCGGTCGGAGCGAAAGTTCCAAAAAATTACCGAGTCATTATCTTTAACTGGCGGCGGTTCCTTACCATTTTCAAGCACGACTGCTGGCGAGACAAATTCATCGGTTTCTCCTCTTC
>CAYUJF010000014.1:0-10791 GCA_964445015.1 uncultured Candidatus Saccharibacteria bacterium | reverse complement strand
GCCTGTTCGCTTTCATCAATAACTGACATCGAAAGGACCGTACTGGTTGCATCATCCGCGGGTCTTAATGCCAGTAATTTCGGCGGTTGCAATCTGATAAACAAGATTACCGCAGCTACCAATATTGATACTGGACAGATAGGCAATGATATTGTCAGTACCATCTTCGGTGTACTTGCCATACGTTCGCAAGGCAAGTTCGTTGATAGCACTACCACAGACTATATCATAAACGCACAGGAAGAATCGGGTGGGTGGAACTCCGGCTGGGGCGCCGAAGCCAACATCACTTCCCAGGCCATTATGGCCCTCGTTGCCGCACAGTACGATATTAGCTCGACGGTCATCGATAACGCCAAGCAGTATCTTAAGAGTCTCCAAACTGTTTCCGGTGGAATTAAATACGATACGAGTGAGTGGACAACTGAGTCAGATGCCTTTTCCGATGCTTATACCCTGCAGGCCATTTATGCCTTGGGCGAGAATCCAGATAGTAATTATTGGACGGTTGAAGGTAAGTCAATTGTTGACGATTTATCATCGCTACGACAGAGCGATGGTTCTTACAATTTTTCCGCCACTTTTGGCGCCATGAACCCCGTCTATACCACCGCCATCGTGTTACCGGCAATTAGTGGCAAGCCATTGCCGGTGATTGGTCAGGATCTACAGAAGTTTAGCAGTACCCCAGCGGCAGAAGAGGAAGTAGAACCAACCCCCACGCCAGTACCGTCTGATCAATCCGCCGCAGCGGAAGATACCACTACCGAAACAGTCAAGACACTTCCTGCGCCGACGCTTGAAGACTATACACAAAATCAATCAAATTCGGCTGAAGTGGAAGCTGATATGCCGGATAGTAGTCAGGACACCAGCCCAATACTCAAAGAAAGTTCGGCTGATGCGGATAAAGGCTCCAACCGTACGACCGTTCTGGTAGTTTGTATCACTGGATTGATTCTTGGAGTTGGCTTGTCTCTAATCTTAGGGCGAACTGGTATTTTACCCCTGTTGTTATTACTTTTGATAGCGGTACCGGCATCCACCTTGGCTTCCCAGGCTGGCGTTGTGGTTCGCCATGGTAATGGCGAAATCAAAAAAGCGTGCGTCGATTTCGAAGGTAAATCAATTAATGGACTCGAACTACTCAAAAGAGCAGGCTTCTCCCCTCAATTGGAGAATGGATTTGTCATAGAGGTTGATGGTGAGAAGGCTAAGGCATCGACTGATGCCGGAGTCAAGGAAGATTACTGGTCGTATTGGCTCATAGCTGATGGTAGTTGGCTGTATGCACGCGCCGGAGCAAAATGGCAGAAGGTGGGTGACGGCGACGTCAACGGCTGGCAGAAAGGCGGTACAACTTTAATGCTGCCATCCGTAAAGTTTGGAGATATTTGCAGCAAAAAAGCCGAGGACGTCGCCGTCGCCACCGGGTCAGCCACAGCCACAGAAACCGCTCAAACTACAACTGCGTCCGGTACCGTATCGCCTTCAGAGACTACCGCATCGACGACTTCTGCACCCAACGATCAGACTGATGTTTCAACGCCAGCGCAACAAAAGTCGAACACTCAAAATAAGAAAGAAGACAATAATTATACGCTCGTACTATTATTTATTGGATTAATTATTTTGGGCTTCAGCGCTCACCGAATATACTTAAAACGGATGCGATTTTCAAAGAAGTAAATATCGTTGACAACGGGTAAAAAGTGGCATAAAATAAACTACTGAACCTTAATAATTTATTGGGGCGAACGAACCGGAGGTGATAACTGATTTCCGGTTCGTTCGCCCCAACCCGCATACTCCCTACCGGGAGAAAACGGGAGCTGGGGGCTCATACTCAGCATTAGTGGCTGCAGAGTCAGACGTGAAGGAGGGAGCGTGAGATGGACGAGGAATCGCTGTCGCTCGAAGAACGGATCGATCGCTACAATAACGAGCGAGGCTCGAGAATCAACCGAGCATACGGAACCTTCATGTCGGCAACTTCGAAGAGCGCCAAGGCAAGGGCGTTCGACGAATTGATCCGACAGTGTGACACCATCGACTCCATCACGACGATCTACAACAACGACTTCGCGCGCGGCTTCAACCCGAACAAGATCATCCGTAGGTGGCTCGAGCTGTGCACGACCGCCTACCAAGTGAGCCGGGTTCCACTCTCCAAGCTGACAGGCAATGTCCAGGGCAGCGTATGGCGCAAGTGGCTCGAGCTATGCACTCACGCCCGGGACGCCAGGGACATCTTCTTCAAGGCTCCGCACGACAGCGGAGTACGGGTTAGGGCTCGAATCCTGTGGGACAGACTCGCGCTTGCAGAAGTGCGCGAGGCCCAGCCGATCGCTAACCTCGTGGAGGCCTACGAATCGGCACGCTTGGGGAGCCAAGCCAAGAAGGAGGCCGAGGAGAGGCTCGACCCGGTCCTAAAGGCCAAGGGCTACTAGGCCTCGGGCGGCAGCCAGCACTTCACGCAATACCGACGGCAAGTCCAAAGGGAGATCAACGATGAGCGAAGCATTCGACGTGGCCCGCGAAGCGTACTACGCAGCGCCTGGCAGCGAAGCTGAGGTCGAAGCGCTACGTGCGTGGCTCGGGACATGCACGACCGCCGAGGAAGCCCGCGAAGTCTACGATCATACGCGAGATCACAGCGACATCGAGAGTGAGACTGATGCACGCTGGACCGATCTGTCGCGGCAAGAGGTCGAGGCCGCCGCCGACCTCGACCAGGCCCTTAAAGCGTTCTTCGACTCGCCCGGCGACAGTGACGTCGAAGAGGATGCGCTGCGCAAGTGGCTCTCGTTCTGCACGACTTCCGAGCAGCTCCGCGAGCTGCTTGAGAACGTGCATGAGGGCAGCGACCTCGAGGCGGAGGCCAAGGCCAAGCTCGCCGAGCTAGAGGCTGCCGAGAAGTAGGCCGGCGGCACCAAGCACTTCACACCTCACAAGGCCCGGGCGCGCGCAGCGCGCCCGGGCTTTGAACGTATATTGAGGTCTTTTTAAACTTAATGTTTCTTTTTTAAAACGACGAAGGAAAGTAAATCGGCAGGAATGATTTGCCAAGCATCAAAACCATAATGCCGATTAAAGACCAAACAACCAATGTTCCAAACCAGATCCACCTTTTATATATATTCAGCCTTCTAGTGATAATCAAAAACAATAAGGCAATATGGTAGATTGCAAAAATTGATGCTACTGAAACAATAATGATATCAACAACAGGATACGTCGGTAGCCAATCATAGTCCGGCTTGAGAGTTTTATTTAAGTCATATTCCAAAATCGGCATCGAAACTGCCAAGATTAGAATGTTCAGGACCAGAAGTCCCAGGTTTTTTAATTGATTCATATTACAAAACGGGCCTACGCCCGTCCTTATAATTGATGATGTTTACTTGCCACGTATATTCTCTTTGTTTGCACAAAATAGAAAACGTGGCTATCGCGTTTCCGTTCCGAAGTATCGGAACAGGATATACGCGATGGAGCGGGTAGCGGGAGTCGAACCCGCATCTTCACCTTGGAAGGGTGACATAATAGCCGCTATACGATACCCGCATAATTGGAGGTCTGGGGCGGGATCGAACCGCCGTACGCGGTTTTGCAGACCGCTCCCTAACCACTCGGGCACCAGACCAATAAATTATTTGATTAATTACCTCTGAGTGATAATATTTAATCGTATCCATCTTACCAAGAATAACTAATTCTATCAAGGAGATTTATGGGTAGAAGAAAGAAAAAGAAACATTTCAAGAAATATCATTCAGTTCAGCAGACAATTCAGCAACCGGTCAGTGCACCTAAAAACCCAGAGCCGGCGCTTTCACTCGAAAACGATACCGATGTTTTAAAACCCACCACACCCGTTGTGAGTGAGGTCAAGAAAATATCAATCATAATGACACTACTCGTTTTGGTAGTGGCAGTAGTAGCCATTATCGACAATCAGACCAACTGGGTCAACAATGCCGGTCAGCGCCTGATGGATTTATTCCATATTTACGGAGCTTGATCGACGAGAACTTGAGTTTTGAGAAGCAGTTGCAAAGCCATCAAATAGAGGGCGTAGACGATTATTCCGAGCAGCATCGCCACCCACCACCAAAGACCCAAACAGTAAAACAACCAGTTGGCTGCCGAAACAACTGTTAGCCCTTCGATGATGCCAAGAACTTTTTTAGGCCACCACGGGTTGGTGATATGACTTGTGTACCCCAGAATCGCCCCTAATACCGCCACAATTAAAATGCTCATACTACTCCTTATTTATTTGGCTTTGGTGATATTGTAGCACAATACTATTAAATTATTCTAATTGCTCTAATTAATCTAATTATTCTAAGGAAATCCCAAACAATTAATTCCCAACTATATTCCCACCTGATAAACTTTATGAACTTTAATAACTTTATAAACTATCCTATTTGTTCCAAGGTTGATCGGGGTGCTGCAGCAGAATACAGTCAAATTGGTCCAGCACCGCACCGGTTGCACTATCCCACAGGGGATTATTCTGGATATTTGAAGTTGGTTCATTGCCGCAAACGTCCAAATTATTACGATTAATCCAAGCGATGATTTTTGATTTTTCCGACGACGAAATTAGTTCACCTGGCGCAAAAATTTTCTTACCGGGCCAAGCAAGAGTCACCTCTTCCGAAGAGTATACAAACAGACCGCTACTTTCTGGAATAAACCTACCAGGGACAACATCAATATACGACGCCTCACTAACCGTATCACCAGAGGATTGGCCTGTACCATATGACAAGATTTTCGTGATTACCCCCGAAGCCATCGCGCCGGAAAGAGTCAATGTCTCCTTACCCTGTCTTTTGACAATAATCTGTTCGCCATCGAGCTTGATTCGAGACTGGTATGGATTTCCGACTTGGTTCCACCCCTGCGATAGCTTGGTGTCGTACTCCCCCTCCGAGCTCACCGCTGAGCCCTTGGGCAGCTGGACTTCGCCGCCGTCAGGATGGTAGAGCCAGATCGCCTTGCCAGGTACAAGATATTGGTAATTAGCTTTTTGAGTTACATCAAGCCAGACTCCACCGCCTAAATGCCAGGCCAAGGGCTGAGTAAATTGCTCCCAAAAGCTGGCGTAATACGCATCGTTGGAAATGACTGGCAAAGTTATCAGGTTAAAACCTTTGTTCAGCAACATAGCGTTGCTATTACGAGCCTTCGACTCTAGCGGAATACTTTTTTGAGTTTGGTTTAGCAGGTTTTCACTGATCCTGATATCGCATTTTTTAAACCACAGAAAGCCACACCGTCTTGATGTCTCTTTTAGCTCATAGACTTTAACATTAATGGCACCTGCCTTATCACTATCTATCACCGGTAATCCGACTATTTGGGCAGAGGCACTCTTACCCGGCTGAAGTGTATTGGGTCGCCACGTCAAACCCTGCTGGTTTGCCCACTCATCACCAAAACTGCTTTTCACCTGATTTTGGGTAAGCTGCCCAATAGCGGTATCCGATTCCGAGACAGGGCTTAGGCTGATGTTCTGTCCCGCGATTCGAACAAGAAGAGTTTTTGACGATTTATACCCGTTAGTGACCGTCAGCTTATTTAATTCCGCCTTGCCTTGTTCGAGCACTGTTGCAGTTTGTAAATCGATTGTTAGTTTGTTTTTAACTTTTGTTTTCTTGCCGATGACTCCGAAGCTTTCGAGAGTTAATATCACAACCATCGCCACTACCGCCAGCGCGGTCACCAGCAACGCCAAAGAAACGAGAAGTTTGGCTTTTTTCGTTTTATCCATAATATCTTATCTCAAAATTCAAATCTCAAATCTCAAAATGTTGGTGTGCCTACGGCACTTTTCTATTTTCAAATATAATTTTGGATCTTGGGTTTTAGGTTTGAGATATCCTCATTATATCAGAGACCTTGACGCTCAGCCTGAACAATGAGGCGCTTCCAGTTCGAGCCAACAGGGTAACAAGTCATAATGGTTAAAGATTGGGATTTGTCAGATGTAATATAATTACCAACCTCGTCCTTATTCACAACTTGTTTATTGTAAACTTTATAGACTAAATCCTGACCTTGGTTTCGGATGACAATTTCATCACCATTTTCAACCTTATCGAGAAGCGCAAAAACCGTTTTGTAATCCCCTTCTGCCCAAGGAAGGTCGGATGAATGACCGGTTATAAAAACATTACCCGGTACGCCCGGCATTGCCGAACCTTCGATATGGACGACTCCTTTTTTGAGTAGCTCCTGAGTATTATCGGAATTACCGTTCCAGGTAATCGGAGCCTTAACATCGATTTTCGAAATATAAATGCCGCTTGCAGGCATGTCGCTCGGGACACTAACTGTTGGGTTGGTGATAGTTTGGTTGTCATCGCCGGCATCGGCAGATCCCGACTGAGTATTATCGGTTGATGCTGTAATCGTCGGACTTTCGTGTCTGGCAAATAAGTAGTTAAAACGCAGGTTTAGAGCTGAGAAGCTAAACACATAATATGCCACCACAATAGTAACGGCAAAAGTGATAAAGTCTAAAAAAAATTGCCACTGCCAGCGCCGGCGTTTGGAGTAATCCAGGAAATTATTTAAGTCGTTGTAATAATCTTCGCGCATAACACTATTATAATTGAAGTTCGTCCATTTTATTACTTGTCCTCCCGCCCGCCTTGACTCGAATCAAGATTGTCAAGTCGAGGCAGGTAGCCGATCGGATGCGAATCGGGGCGAAGGAGGATAACGGAGTTGACGACGAGGAAGAAATATTTTATGATAGCCAAGTATTAATCAATACGGAACGGAGGTGCCCTATGAGCGAGGCAGGTCAAGGATGTCCGATGGCGGTGCTCTGCATCGACCGTCTATACTATCTGGCGATGCTAAACAAGGTCGTCGAACTTTTCGGCACGAAAGTCATCGATGTCCACAGCATGCCTGGCGGTGCTAAGGCGATAGTCGAAGAGAAAGGGATGAACCCAGCACAACAAACCCACCTCAACGACATCGTCTTCGGCGTCGAGCACCACGGCACCAACCGAGGCGCCATCGTCTCCCACACCAAGTGCGGCAAGTACCCCGAGTTCAGAACCAAGGAGGAGGAAATCGCCGCCCTCCGCAAAGACCTGCGCACTGCCAGCGCAATGCTGCAGAAGCGCCTTCGCCACCTCCGAGTCGACATGTTCATCTACGACGTCGACTCCGGGGAACTCACCCCCGTCCCCGCCTAACACTCTCGCGTCCCCGTCCCCTGGGGACGCTGTGTTAAATATTCTCTTCTTTTTTACGATATTGCAGCGCTTCAGCCAAGTACTGGGGTGTGATTTCAGCTGACGCCGCAAGGTCGGCGATAGTTCGTGCCAATTTTAAAATCTTGATCATCCCCCTGCCTGACAAATTCATACTGTCAACCGCCTGCCGCAATAGCTGCGTGCCGGTCTCGTCAAGTTTGCAAAACTCCTCCACCTCGGAATTGCTCATCTGATTGTTGGTTTTACTCGAACCAAACCGCTGGTATTGGACATTTCTGGCAGCAATTACCCTTGTTCGTACCTGAGCCGACGTCTCACCCTTCTTGCCCGACGTCATTTTATCGAAACTAAGTCGCGGCACTTCGACGTGCAGATCGATTCTATCCATTAAGGGACCTGAGATTTTTTGACGATATTTGACTATTTGATGCGCCCCGCAAGTACATTCTTTTTGCGGATCGCCAAAGTAACCGCAGGGACAAGGATTTTGACTGGCGATAAGCACGAAATCGGCCGGGTAGCTGACCGACCCTTGGGCTCGACTGACTGATACTATTTTATCCTCCAACGGCTGACGCAAAGCTTCAAGAACGTGGCGGGGAAATTCCGGCAATTCGTCTAAAAACAATACTCCTTTGTGCGACAGACTGATCTCGCCCGGTTTTGGAACCGATCCGCCTCCCACCAGCGCCACAGCGCTCGTGGTATGGTGCGGATGGCGAAAGGGCCGCTGCACCACCAGATTTTCACCCGACTTGAGGCGGCCGGCCACCGAATATATTTGAGTTACTTCCAGTATTTCTTGAAGGGTGAGGGGTGGCATTATGCTCGCCAGGGCGCGGGACAGCATGGTTTTCCCGCTGCCTGGCGGGCCACTCATTAAAATGTTGTGGTGGCCGGCCGCCGCAATCTCTAGCGCTCTCTTGGCGTTTTCCTGGCCCTTGACTTCGGCAAAGTCGAAATCAGCTACTTCGCTTTCAGCCACATCTGGGATTTGAGAGATTTGAGCCGGGATCTCCGCTTTGCCCATGGCGGCATCGGCAATTTGACGCAGCGCATCAACACCGATGACTTTGATTTCTCGCACTAGCGCCGCTTCTTGTGCATTGGTTTCCGGGACAATAAACTTATCAATCTTCCAATCGATACTGCTTAAGGCCACCGAAAGGATACCGTTTAGGTGCCTTACTTTACCGTCGAGAGCCAATTCGCCCATCAAGACTGAATTTTCAAAATAGTCGCCGCGCAGTTGGTTATCGGCGATCAAGATTCCCAGAGCAATGGCCAGATCGTAGGCAGGACCTTCTTTCTTAAGGTCGGCCGGGGCGAGATTAACCGTTATCCTTTTATTGGGAAATGTAAAACCAGCATTCCGGACAGCGGAACGTACCCTTTCCTTAGATTCCTCAACCGCTTTGTCAGGCAAGCCGACAATGGTAAAACTGGGCAGGCCAATACCGATATCAACCTCAACAGTCACAGGATACGCGTCGAGTCCAACAAGCGCTGCCGATTTGAGTTTGGCAAACGATTTCATGACTTAAGAATAGACCAAATTGTTAAGCAAAAAAAGTCATCCGAATAAATCTGGTTTGAGAACAGACAAAATCGCAATTATACCAACGCCGCCCATAAGTACCGCAACTGTCCAAGCCAGGATATTGCGCCACACACCATTTTTCCACTGGCCCATTATCTTTGCGTTGTTGGAAACGAGAGTGATGAGAATAATAAGAATTGGCGCAATTAAACCGTTTAAGATAGCGGCGAATATCAGAACCTGAACTGGATCGGCGTTGAAATAGTTCATAATAAGGCCGATGATGACTGAAATAATTATTATTCCGTAAAAACCATAGGCATTTTTCAATTCGTTATTCAAACCGCCGCGCCATCCCATGGCCTCCGAAATTGCGTACGAAGCTGAACCGGCCAAGACAGGGATAGCGAGCAAACCAACTCCCACAATGCCGATGGTAAATAGATAATATGTGGCATCACCCGCCAAAGGTCGGAGAGCTTCGGCGGCTTGCTTAGTGGTTTCGATATCGGTCACACCGCTAATATGCAGAGTGGAAGCTGCCAATGCGATAATAAAAAACATCGCCAGATTTGACCATGACATGCCGGTATAAACATCCTTGCGCATCTCCCTGATTGTCTTGGCATCGGCGCTTTTTCGCGCTTCGATTGTGCTGTTGCCCTCGTCGATCTTTTTTTCAACTTCCTGCGACGCCTCCCAGAAAAATAAATATGGCGAAATAGTTGTTCCTAAAATAGCAACTACCAGTAACAGAGTATCCTTATTGAAACTGATGCTTGGAACCAGGGTGCTGTGTAGGATATCTTTCCAGTTATGGTTCACCATAAAGAAAGCAATAGCATAGGCTAATAGTGCCATGGTCAGATATTTGAGGTATTTTGAATATTTATGATAAGGCACAAAAATCTGCAAACCGAGTGTCAGAATGGTAAAGAATACCGCCAACACAGTGAAGCTGGCTTTTGGCAGCAGCAACTGAGTGGAAGATGCCATTGCGCCGATATCCGCTCCGATATTGACAGTGTTGGCAATAAACAGCAACATGGTACAACCAAAGAGAATCCACTTGGGATAATTTGATCTAAGAACACCTGCTAAGCCGCGGCCGGTGACAAGGCCGATACGAGCGCACATTTCTTGCACCAAAGCCATAAACGGCAGGGAAAAAAGGGCTAGCCAAAGGTATTGGTAACCAAAACGGGCGCCGGCTTGGGAGTAAGTGGCGATACCAGAAGGGTCGTCATCGGCTGCACCGGTAATTAGTCCTGGGCCTAGATCGCTGATATATTTCTGAACCGCCACAATCGGCTTTACCTTAGTGGCTTTACCGGTCAGCTCGATTGATTTATCAACAATTTTAGCCGGCGCTTCAGCGACGGCTTTGACAGCTTCCTCCTGTGGACTTTTTTCGTTACTCATTATCTCTATTATGCCAGATTATTTTTATGGTGCCAAAATACAGTCAAAAACATAGGGTATGTCGGTCTTTATCTCGACGATAGGTGCTCGCTCAATTTTACCCATTCTTGTGCTGATAGGTCTTCAGCTCGAGCCATAGGGTTAATACCGCAAACCTGGAGCAGGGAAGTGGTATCCCCGAATTTTGGTTTGAGCGCGTTTTTGAGCTGGGCACGTTTTTTAGAAAAACCAAGTTTAACAACTTGCATTACCCTCTCGATTTTTTGGGAGTCGATAGGGGAGTCAGCAATTTTTAATTTAATTACACTCGATTCCACGTTAGGCTCAGGGAAGAAGCTCTGGCGGCTGACGGCCCTGACAATTAAATTTTGGTCACAATTGAGCTCTACAAGGACGGTCAGGAGTCCCCTATCGGAGGAATTTTTTTGGGCCGTCAGCCGCTCTGCCACCTCTTTTTGTACCATAAGAATCATTTCCTTGGGTTTCTGAGGACGCTGCAAAAACAGGTTTATTACCGGTGACGTAATGCTGTAAGGTAGGTTCGACACCACCTTATAACCATCGGGCAACTGCAGCTTC
>CAYUJF010000013.1:0-12109 GCA_964445015.1 uncultured Candidatus Saccharibacteria bacterium | reverse complement strand
ATATTAGTTACTCGACCGAGGTTTGCAAAATTGCCTGCTCGATTTCAGTATATAGCAATTTTTGGCCCCCTTCGCTCGCTCCGATATTGCGACCGGAGGAGCTTCGGAGGGGCGCACTTAATAGCATCAATAGGAAAGCGAGGGCTAAGTGAAATTTAATATCAAGAAACTTCGAATTGTGTCCAAAGATGGTCGTGAACATCCGTTGGGTAATGCAAATGGAAGAGGTCTGGGTGCTGTCGTTATTATTATAAGCTTACTGATGGGATTTTTCGGAGGAATAATCGGTATGGTGGTGGTTGCTAGCACCCCAGATAGTTTTCAGCGCAAAATTGGTATTTCGCAATTCAAGAATTTTGTCGGAGATGTAGTTAATACTCAGAAAATTACTGTCGAAGAAGACTCGGCCACCATTCAGGTTGTCAAGGATGTATCTCCGGCGGTAGTCAGTATTACTTTTACTAAAAATGTTAGTATAAATGACCCCTATGGTTTTTATGGGCAAACCGGCAAAACCATTGAACAGTCGGGTGGTGGTACTGGCTTTATTATCACTTCCGACGGTTTGATAGTGACCAATAAACATGTCGTGTCCGATAAAAGTGCCAAGTACACCGTTATCACGAGTGATAACAAAACTTACGATGCCGAAGTTGTTGCTCTTGATCCCACTCTCGATTTGGCGATTGTCAGAATCAAAGCAAAGGGATTGCCGGTTGTAAAACTGGGCAACTCCAATGACCTCAAAGTTGGCCAGAGAGTTGTGGCAATTGGCAATGCTTTAGGCGAGTATCAAAACACCGTTACAACCGGAGTTCTATCGGCTACCGGCCGATCGGTAATTGCCAGCGATTCCAATAGCCAAGACACTGAATCTCTCGATGGCCTATTGCAAACTGATGCCGCTATCAACCTTGGTAATTCCGGTGGGCCACTTGTTAATATTGCCGGTCAGGTAATTGGCATCAACACGGTCACTGCCTCCAAGGGAACCGCCGAAGGAATTGGCTTTGCCATTCCAATCGATGTCGCCAAGAGCGCAATTGAATCGGTTAAAAAGACCGGCAAAATTGTCAGACCGCTGCTCGGCGTTAATACTATCGAAATTACGAAGGAGATCGCCAAGGCGAACAATCTACCGGTTAGTGATGGTTATTTAATTTCCTCCGACACAACTACCGGCACGCCAGCTATCGTTTCGGGCAGTCCGGCTGACAAAGCGGGTTTGCGAGATGGCGATATAATTACTGAAATTAACGGCAAGGCAATCGGCAAGAATTTATCGTTAGTGGCAGCTCTCAGAGACTTTGCTCCTGGCGATGAGGTGAGCATCAAATTCATTCGCGACGGTGGCGACAAGACCGTCAAGGTTAAACTTGCCGAACGTAAAGAATAGAACTATCTCGAATATACTATCCCGACGCGCGGACAGCCTGCGAGGTCATTGGTAATATCGACTTTTGCAGTTGGGAATAGTGCTGTGGCTAATTCTCGAAACTGTTGCTCGTGATTGTGGCCCATCTCAAATATCGCGACACCACTTTTTGACAGTACCTTTTTATCATTGATTTGATGAAGGAGTTTGGCAATCAAGTCAAAGCCGTCTCGGCCCCCGTCAAGAGCCAATTGCGGGTCGGGCAGGCTACTGATTTTATCCGTTTCGACATATGGTAAGTTGGCAACAATGATATCAAACTCGTCATCAATGCTTTTAAGTAGATCGGATCGTTTGAGTGTGACTATTTTTCCAAGCTGATATTTGTTGATATTTTTTCGAGCAATATTTAATGCGGATTTGGAAATATCACTAGCTATGATTTTGGCGTCGATTTTATTTTTTGCGCAATAATCTCCGACCGCAACTGCGATAGCGCCGCTACCAGTACCAATATCAATAATTTTTTTAGGCGACTTAGCGTGCCGCAAAAAAGTAATTACATTATTAACAATCATTTCTGTTTCAGGGCGGGGGATAAGGACACTATTATCGATCTTCAATTCCAATCCAAAAAAATCACAGTGGCCCAGAATATAAAATAACGGTTTACCTTTTAATCTTTTCTGTACTATCGTATCGACACGTCTCATAATAGAGGGCGTTACTTTGATATCATCATGAGCCGCAATCCAAGTTTGAGGTTTGCCGGATACAAAGGAAGCGATTTCTTGTGCTTCGAAATTCGCGTTGTCAGAAACAGATTTGAGCTTATTGGATAGCTGGCAAAGAACCTGGTTCCAGCTCAGCCGTGCGGAGTTCTTCTTGGTAGTTAAGTTCAGCATAATAATTCTGTAATGTATTACTAATATTTAGCAAATCGCCATCGAGTATTTTTTCGATTTTACTCCACGACTTGCCTACACGATGGTCAGTGATTCTATCTTGCGGGAAGTTGTACGTTCGTATTTTTTCACTGCGGTCTCCGCTACCGACTTGCGCCTTGCGATTTTTAGAAATCGATTCCATCTTTCGCCTATGTTCGATTTCATATAATCTCGACCGTAGAATCGACATGGCCTTTTCGCGGTTCTTGAGCTGCGAACGTTCATCTTGACAGCTGACAACAAGACCCGAGGGAATGTGGGTAATTCTCACAGCGCTATTGGTTGTATTGACACTTTGTCCGCCACAACCCGATGAATGGAACACGTCCATTCGCAAGTCGCTTTGATTAATCTCAATTTCGGTGGCTGGTACAATAGGCAATACGGCGACGGTAGCGGCTGAAGTATGGATACGACCTGATTTTTCAGTTGAAGGGATTCTCTGAACTCTGTGTACTCCGCTTTCAAATTGCAGAAGAGAGTATGCACTCGGATTTTTGATTTCACAAATAAATTCTTTGTAGCCGCCTATCGGAGTCCGTTGACTATTCATGACATCGGTTTTCCACCCCTGTCTTTCGCAAAATCGCAAATACATCCGGACTAGATCTCCGGCAAACAGTTCGGCTTCATCACCTCCAGTGCCGGCGCGCACTTCTAAAATCGCGCCGTCATCATGGATTTCAGATGATTGCTGAAATAAGTCCAACTTTAACTTCTGTACTTCTTCGTTTGCGAGTTCTTTAATTTCTGGCTCATCTGCCGAAGCAGCCAGCGCCTCGTTTTCGGCGATAGTATCTAAAATGTGACTGTTGTCGTTTGCCACGATTTATTTCTTTGCTTTGACTGGTTCCGCTTTTTTCTTAAACGACTTCATTTTTTCAAGTCGCTCTTGGAACTTGGTAACACGCCCAGCGGTGTCAACGATTTTTTGGCTTCCGGTAAAGAATGAATGGCAAGCATTACATACTTCAACTTTTATTTCTGGCACGGTTGCACCGGTGGTGAATTTATTACCACAAGTACACTCGACTTTAGCGTCCGGATACCACTTTGGATGAATGTCTTTTTTCATAATTTATTCCTTAATTCATTCAAATAGTATCAGATATGGTATTGAATATCAAGCCCGTCCAGAGCACTTGCCGTATTTGGGGTATTGACTCTTTCCCTGACTTTTAGTACTGTTATCTTGTTATGAAGATACCTACTATTCCTTCGCTTCAGGAAATGCTTGAGGCAGGATTTCATTTGGGTCATAAGAAACAATACTCGGACGCACGCGGCCGCGATTATTTTTTTGAGGTTAAAGAAAAGGTAATCGTAATCAATTTGGAAAAGACACAAGAGTGCTTGCAGAAAGCCTTGGAGTTTTTAGCCAGAGAATCGGCCAACGGTGCAACCTTCTTATTCGTGGGTACCAAGCCCCAAGTTAGAACAGCTGTTTCTGAAGCCGCTAAAAAAGCTAATATGCCATACATTAGTAACCGATGGCTTGGCGGCACTTTAACTAATTTCGAAACTATCGAGAAGAACCTGAAGAAACTCAAAGTAATGGAAGATAAGCTTGCGAAAGAGGAAGAAGGCAAGTCCTTAACAAAGAAGGAGCGGCTTGAACTGTCTCGCGCTATCGAAAAATCTAAATTCAATATGGAGGGCATTGTTTCTTTGAAATCATTGCCGGATGCAATGATAGTAGCTGACCCTCATAGAGAAAAGGCTGCCGTTAAAGAAGCTTTTGCGGTTGGTATACCCGTAGTGGCAGTACTCGATACCGATTCTAACCCCAAGGGAATCGAGTTTCCCATTCCTGCCAATGATGATTCAACCCGCGCAGTAAAAATAATTTTCGGGTTAATCAGTGAGGCGATCGCCACAAATTTTGCGGCTAAAAAAGAATCTACAAACAAGGAAGAGAGCAATGAGCAACCTCGAACAAATTAAAAAAATACGCGAACTAACCGGTGCTGGCATGTCCGACATTGCTGAAGCACTTCAGGCGGCCGATGGCGATGAAAAGAAAGCTTTGGAAGTCCTTAAGAAAAAGGGTCTTAATATCGCAGCTAAAAAATCAGAACGAGCTACAGGTCAAGGTTTAATTGAAACTTACACTCATCTCGGAAAAATCGGAGCTATGATTGAGGTTAATTGTGAAACTGATTTTGTGTCTCGAAGCCCCGAATTCAAGGAGTTTGTTCACGACTTGGCCTTACAAGTAGCATCTCTTGATTCTGACAAACTCGAAGACCTTCTAAGCATGGATTTGATTAAAGAACCAGGTAAAACGGTTCAAGATCTTCTGACTGAGAAAATCGCTAAAATCGGCGAAAACATCAAGATCAAGCGTTTTGCTCGTTTCGTCCTCGGCGAATAAACAAATTGTCGATGTGAAACGTCGCCGTTTCTTGTACTCTTTATTTTTCTCCTAAATAAAGTCATAATACTAAGTAGAAAGGAAAGAATGGCTTTTAATTTACGTGTGCTTGAAAGCGAAATGGAGTCAGTACTTTCGACACTGTCGAATGAGTTTTCAAAACTTCGAACCGGGCGAGCCAACGCATCACTCGTCGAGGATATCCAAGTGGCCTATTATGGCACTCAAACCCCACTCAAACAAATGGCCTCGATTTCATCACCCGATGCATCGCAACTCTTCATCCAACCTTGGGACAGAAACGCCTTAGGCGATATAGAAAACGCCATCGCCAATAGCGGCAAAGGCCTAACAGCTGTTAACGACGGCAAGGGCTTGCGAATTAAATTGCCCCCGTTGACAAAAGAAAGACGTGATGAGCTTATAAAAATGGTTAATGCCGAAGCTGAAGAAGCGAGAGTGGCATTGCGCAACGCAAGACAAAAAATGTGGCAGACCATTTTGCAAGAAGAAAAAGCTGGTAGCGCCACAGAGGATGATCGTTACAGGGCTGAAAAAGACCTTAATGAGTTAATCAAGAAGTACAACGAAAAGATTGATCAGCTTGCTGAAGCAAAGTCGAAAGATATCGAAAAAGTATAAAATCATCTCAAATCTAAAATCGCAAATGTCAAAACTAAAACTATAAATGTCGAATCTGCCAAGTTTTTAGATAATTAGATTTGGTTTTTACATTTGACATTTGAGTTTTAACATTTAATTTATGTTGACTCTAATAATATTTATTCTAGTCATAGGTTTACTGGTTTTTGTCCATGAGGCAGGCCACTTTTTTATGGCGCGATGGATGGGTGTCAAGGTGGAAGAATTCGCCTTTGGTTTTCCGCCAACTATTTGGAGCAAGGAAAAGAATGGCACGAAATACAAAATCAATGCATTGCCGCTGGGCGGTTACGTCAAAATGCTTGGTGAGGATGACGAAGTCAAAGATCCTCGAGCCTTTAACAACCAGAAAGCCCGTCGTCGCTTGTTGATTGTGGTGGCCGGCGTGGTAATGAACTTTATATTAGCCTATCTGCTTTTTGTGGTTGGCTATATGGTAGGTATGACGCCGGTAGCTCTCGACCCAAATACTCTCCAGGGGAATAAAACAAATCAGGTCCTTGTCGCGTCAGTGGTTGATGGTTCTCCGGCGCAAAAAATTGGTATTAGTACCGGCGATATGATAAATGGCTTCAAGAGTGCTGAGGAGTTTTCCGAATATACAAACTCTCACAGGGGGCAAAGCGTTACGATTAATTATTATCACAAGGGTGCAAACATCGAAACAAAAGTTGATCTTCAAGGCGATACCGATAAGCCAGCGCTTGGCGTCGCGCTTGGCGGCTCTGGCACAATGGTAAAACTGGGATTTTTTGCATCACTAAAAGCGGCAGCTCAAGAAGTTTGGTATATTGTGGTTCTTATTGTGAAGTTGATCGGCGGATTTATTGGTACCCTCGTTAGTCATGGAAAAATATCAGAAGAAGCCAAGCAGGTTTCCGGACCGGTCGGTATTTATACTTTTACCGGACAGGCCATCCAGCTCGGGTGGGTATATGTCCTACAACTCATAGCAATCATTTCGGTCAATTTGGGCCTCATTAATATCCTACCTTTTCCTGCCCTTGATGGTGGAAGAGCGGTACTAATTTTCTTAGAAGGAGTAGTTCGCAAAAAGGTAATGCGTCGTGAGGTCGAGGCAGCCATTCATATGGTGGGCTTTGTGCTGCTTATCTCCCTTATTCTTCTTGTGACGTATCGCGAAGTGGCACAGATAATTATAAAATAAAAATCAACGCGAGGAGGACCGTGAGTAAAAAAATGGTGTTTGGCAATTGGAAAATGAACACCACCTACGGCGAGGCGATGATTTTGGCGAGCGGGGTTGAAAGAAGAACTGAAGATTTAGAAGGTGTTGAAGTGGCGATCTTTCCACCATCGCCATGGCTCGTATCGATCAAAGAAAAATGCAAAAGGCTTCACCTCGGCGCCCAGAACATGTATTCAAAATTAGAAGGTGCTTACACCGGAGAGGTTTCTGGTAATATGCTCAAAGGCATTGTGAAATACGTTTTGCTTGGGCATTCAGAGAGAAGAAGCGTTTTTAATGAAGATAGCGCTTTGGTCGCGGCAAAGTTAAAGACTGCGTTGAATTTGCATTTGTCACCAGTGCTGGCTGTCGGTGAAGAACAAATGATGTCAATCGATGGGAAAACACAAGAAGAAATAAATAAATTTGTTGTCGATAGCACGCTTGGTAAAATGTTGATTGCATCAACCGAGAGGGTAGACTCGGATGACTGGCGTGATATTGTTATTGCCTATGAACCTGTCTGGGCGATAGGTACCGGTAAGAATGCAACCGGAAAATATGCAACCGCGATTATTGAGGCATTAAGGAGTATTATTGCCCAAAAAACCAGTCGTGGTATTGCCAATGCCGTGCCGATTCTTTATGGTGGAAGTGTGACACGGCACAACGCTCCAGAGTTTGCCGAAGCCCAGGGGGTAGATGGAGTGCTTGTGGGTGGAGCCAGTTTGAAGCTTGCCGATTTCGTAGCGATTGCCGAAATATTTAATCAACAAACAAAATAATGATACTGACAATCCGCAACGCCAATGTTAAGGATAAAAAAGTTCTCCTGAGAGTGGATTATAATTTGCCGCTTGATGAAAACGGTAAACCTTCCGACCCTGCTCGTATATTAGCAACGGTGCCAACCATCGAATGGCTATTGCGTCACGATGTTTCTCAGATTGTAATTATGACTCACTGGGGACGGCCAACGAATTCTAACCGCGAACAATGGTCGCTTAAAGTTATTGCCCAGGAGCTGGCTAAAATACTTAAGCGCAAACAGCTTGTTAATGTCAGCCGTGTCATGAGTCACGAGTCTGACAGCAAATCTCCAGTCACAAAAAAGCGCTTTTTTATCGGAAAGAAAATCACGCTCTTGGAGAATCTACGCTTCGATAAAGGCGAAGAAGAAAATAGCGCTGAATTCGCCAAGATACTCGCTGCCGAAGCAGATATCTATATCAACGATGCTTTTTCGGCTAGCCATAGAGAACATGCTTCGCTCGTGGCAATCACAAAATATCTACCAGCATTTGCCGGCATGCAACTACTTGATGAGTTAAAGCATTTGCAGCCTGTCCTCATCAATCAAAAGAAACCTTTTGTGGCAATTATTGGTGGCGCGAAGATAAAAGATAAAATACCCGTGATTAATATGTTGCGCAAAAAGGCCGATGTTATATTGGTTGGTGGTAAGACAGCCAATGAATATTTTGCTGCAATGACAGAGCCGGTCGAAAAATTGGTTTTTCCAACTGACGGCGTAGATCAAAGAGGTCGTATAATACCCTACACAAAAGAAAATATTAAAGCGACCCCACCATTTGATATTGGTCCAGACACCATTATCCGCTTTAAAGGAATTGTGAAAGATGCTAAAACTGTATTTTGGAACGGTTCGCTTGGTGTGGCTGAAAAAACGCGCTTTAGACATGGTTCGAACGAAATTGCACGTTTCATTGGAAACTTGCGAGCAACTACTATTATCAGCGGTGGCGATACAGCACAAATAATTGACAATCTGGGTTTGAGGAGAAATTTTAGCTTTGTTTCAACCGGCGGCGGCGCATCGAGCGAATATCTAATAGGCAAGAAATTGCCGGGACTTGTTGCGCTTGAAGAAAACGCCAATCGCCAATCAACAGCTTTTAAAAAAGATTAGTCATTCTATTAGTATCCAATGTGTCATTAAGGAGGTAGATGTTAGTATCAAGTCATAAATTACTTGGCGAAGCACGCAAAAATCGAACTGCAATTGGTGCATTTAATACAAGTAATTTAGAAATTACTCAAGCAATAATTGCCGCCGCCGAAAAAAACAATTCGCCGGTTATTATCCAGACTTCAATGAAAGCGTTGAAATATGCCGGTTACGAGGCTTTATCATCGGCTATTGTTGAATATGCCAAGAATACTTCGGTACCAGTAGTTCTTCATTTAGACCACGGAAATTTTGAGACAGCTATGAAGTTGATTGAAGATGGTAAATATACCTCGGTTATGTTCGACGGATCAAAGTTGTCAGTAGAAGAAAATATCGCACAAACAAAAACAATTGTTGAAGCTGCGCGCAAAAAAAACATATCCGTTGAAGCCGAAGTCGGCGCTGTTGGCGCTGTTGGCGGAGAGTTGGACTTTACCGACCCAGGTGTTGCAAAAAAATTTGTCGAAGAAACTGGTTGTGACAGTCTAGCAGTGGCCTTCGGTAATTTGCATGGTGCTCAAACCGGTGAAGAAAAGTTGGACTTTGAAGTGCTTGAAAATATTGCTAAAGAGGTATCGGCTCCACTGGTTTTTCATGGAGCGAGCAATTTATCCGATGAAGATTATAGAAAGGCAATTTCGCTTGGGGTGGCAAAGATCAATCTTGACACTGAAATCCGTCAAGCCTTCGTCGGCGCTATGAGAAAATATCTTACTGATAATCCCAGCGACATTGACCCCCGCGCAGTCTTGGCGTACGCTCGGACATCGGCAGAAGAAGTTGTTGATCGTAGGATTAACGTCTTTAATAATCCTGTCTCGTAGCACTTATCTCTTTACTCCACCTTAGGCATATGTTAATTATTAGGTCAAGGATACTCCATGACCCATTTAGCAGTTTTTAGGAGCAAAGAAAATATCGAGCAAATTATCAAAGGTGAAAAAACCGTTGAATTGCGTTTGAGTCAGACAAGACACTTGCCATACCAAAAGGTGAAAAGGGGAGACATAGTGCTACTCAAACCAGTTCACGGCCAGATAATTGGTCAGGTCGAAGTAGAGAATGTTCTATTCTATGATCATCTAAACCCCGAAGCAATATCCAAGCTTCGTCAGGAGCATGGCAAAGACGCGGCTGTGGGTGATGATTACTGGCAAAAGAAGAGTAAAGCCAAATATGCCACTCTACTTTTTTTGCGTCACGCCGAAAGATATATTTTCCCGCTCAAGAGTGCCAAGAAAGATAGGCGCCAATGGACCGAGATTGAACTAGTGGAAAAATAAATTCAGACGACCCTATTGATTATTGACCAGTTCTTAAGATATAATCTTTTTGTTATGGAAATAAAACACACTCAAAAACAAAGTCATGTTCGTGCCGAGGTCAAAGTTCCTGGCAAAAAAATGCTAGAACATTACGACCGAATTTATCACCAGATTGCGCCAAACGTCAGCATTCCTGGTTTCCGTCCTGGAAAAGCGCCAAAAACAATGATTGTTGAAGCATATGGAGCTGGTCGAATTCAAAATATGGCTACCGAAGAAGCAATAAGAGAAGGCTTGCAGGAATTACTGCGTGAAAATCACCTTAATCCCCTTGGCATGCCGGCCATTAGTATTGTTAAACAGCCGCAATTCATTGAAGACGGCGATGCGACGCTTGAGTTTACCATCGAGTTCGATGTTCTTCCTGAGGTAAAATTTACTGGCGATTATAAAAAAATTAAACTATCCCCTGCTCCCCAGGTGGCAGAGAAAGTAACCTCTGAAGAAATCGACAAGACCTTAAAAATGCTCGCCCGCCGCATGGCGGAATATAAGAGTGTTTCGAGAAGCGCTAAGATTGGCGATAAAGTTGAAATTTCCTTCCAGGGATTTAGTAAAAAAGTTGCCATCGAACAGTTAGCTAGTAAGAATCATCCGGTTATTTTGGGTGATAATTCTCTCATTCCCGGTTTTGAAGAGAAATTAATAGGTGCAAAAACAGGTGAAAAAAGAGAGTTTGATATTACTTTTCCAAAAGATTACTACGCAAAGGAGTTCGCTGGGAATAAATACCACTTTGAAGTCACGGTAGAGAAGGTCGAAGAAATAATTACCCCCAAAATTGATAATGAATTCGCCAAAAAAATAAATGCAAAATCACTTGATGACCTGAAGGATCTTCTTAAGAAAAGCATTGTTGCCGATAAGGAAAGAAAGGCGAAGCAAGTCACCGAAGATGAATTGATCGGCAAGCTTATAAAAATAGCCCGAGTTGATTTACCGGCCACTTTGGTGGAAAGCGAAAAGCAGCGTCTTAAAAAATCGATTGAGGATATGGCTGCACAGCAAGGTATTACTTTCGATAAATATTTGGAAAATATTAACGCAACTCCTGATAAGTTCGATGAAGATCTGACTAAGCAAGCTGGTAAGAATATCCTTATTGGCTTAGCATTGGGGCAGATTGCAAAGAATGAAAAAATCAAACTCGCCAAAGAAGAAACCCTAACAAAAGTTGTACAATGGTTGATTGAGAATAATCAACCAGTCCATCAAGTTAAAAGTTCATAAAGTTTATCAAGTTTTTGTTGCCGTGCTTTATAAACCTTAAGAACATTATAAACCTTATAAACTAATTCTATGAGTTATTTGATTCCAACGGTTATCGAGAAAAGTCAATTTGGTGAACGGGCGTACGACATATACTCGCGTCTATTAAAGGATCGCATTGTCATGCTCGGCGGTCCGATTGACGATGACACCGCCAATATAGTTATTGCGCAACTGCTTTTTTTGACGTCGGAAGATGACAAAGAGGATATAAAACTCTATATCAACAGTCCGGGTGGTTCGGTGACGGCGTGCATGGCAATTTACGACACCATGCAGTTTGTAAAACCAGATGTCGAAACTATTTGTATTGGTCAAGCAGCCTCGGCTGCTGCGGTATTACTTGCGTCGGGCGCCAAAGGAAAACGTTTTGCATTGCCCAACTCAAGAATAATGATCCATCAGCCCATGGGTGGAACGGAAGGACAGGCAACGGATATTGCTATCCACGCCAAGGAAATATTACGTATCAAAGACAGTTTAAACGAAATCCTTGCCAAGCATACCGGCAAATCAAAAAAGCAAATCGAAGAAGATTCTGAACGCGATCGGTTTCTGTCGGCAACCGAAGCAAAGACCTATGGGATCATCGACAAGGTCATTTCTGCGAAGTAGGCTTGACAAGTATTTGTATATTAGGTTACAATTACTATTGCAATGACAAAGCCTACTTAATAATGCAAAAAGGGGAAAAGTCATCTGACGGAATACTCCCACAGATGGGAGTTTTTTGTTCGGCTATGGTCATTTGCGTTCTTTGACAAATTAACGACAGCACAACAACTACGTAAATCGGTTTTTACGTGGTTGCA
Organism: uncultured Candidatus Saccharibacteria bacterium; assembly: GCA_964445015.1. Taxonomy (GTDB): domain Bacteria; phylum Patescibacteriota; class UBA1384; order UBA1384; family UBA1384; genus CAYUJF01. Next base: position 183 of record CAYUJF010000013.1, on the reverse strand, counting down.
AGAATACGGAGTGTTCATACTCCGTAAACAAAATGAGCCCTATTAGGGTGGCTAAACCCTAATACTATAGACTTTAAACCAAGCTTAGCTTGGATTAATTTCTCAAATTTTTGAGAGTTTGATCCTGGCTCAGGATGAACGCTGGCGGTGTGCCTAACACATGCAAGTCGAACGACCCCTTCG
>CAYUJF010000012.1:0-12124 GCA_964445015.1 uncultured Candidatus Saccharibacteria bacterium | reverse complement strand
ATCTCGTCCTAATATTCTATGGTCTCTTTTTTGAGCCTCTTCGAGATTGTGCAGATATTCATCTAGCTTATCTTTCGATTCGAAAGCGACTCCGTAAACTCTCTGCAGTTGTTTATTTTTCTCGCTACCTTTCCAATAGGCGCCGGCCACTCTGGTCAGCTGGAAAGAGTCATTGTTTATTTCAGATGTGGATGCCACATGGGGACCCTGGCAAAGATCTGTAAAATCACCCGATTCATATACCATAACCGTACTTGCCCCGCCCGCCTCCAGATCATCGATAATCTCAAGCTTAAATGGCTGTTCCGCGAAGATCTTACGCGCTTCTTTAAGTGAAACTTCTCTCTTTGCGAATGATACGTCGGACTTAACAATATCTTTCATTTTATCTTGCAGTTTTGGAAGGTCGTCGGCGCTAATAGTGGACGAAATGTCAAAATCATAATAAAATCCGTTATCGATCGCCGGTCCCATTCCCAATTTCGCATCAGGGTACAAATCCAAAACCGCTGCCGCCAAAACATGGGCAAGTGAATGTCTTTTGTTACTTAAACTATCCAAATCTTCCATATAGGATAGATTTTACCGATAATTTACCTTTTACACAAGCGCTCTACAATATTTAGAACGTCTCTTTTAACTTCTTTAAGTGGCTTACGAGCATCAACCACACGCCACTTATATTTCTTCGCTAGGTTTAGATAGGCTTTATTCGCTTTAATATGGAAATCGATCTTCTCTCGCTCGAAAGCATTCACCTCCTTAGTCGAGTAGCTGCGTTTAAGGCCTTCATGTGCATCGATATCTAGAACGATAACCAGATCGGCTTTAATATTGCGCATTGCGATTTTATTCATTGCAGAGACTTTCTCGAGACCAACTCCACCGACTATGCCTTGGTACGAATAAGTAGTCGGATAAGACCTGTCAGTTATTACAACTTCGCATTTATTAAGCTTTGGCGCGAGAACCTGTTCGGTCCAAACGGCCCGAGCAGCTAAGAAACAAAATAGTTGGCTAAGAGGCTCTAACTTGGTATTAATAAACGACTTTCTTAAATCTTCAGCGACTCGACTGCCGCCTGGCTCTCGGGTTGCATATACGTTGATCTTCTTTTTCTTGAGTTCATTGTAAAGGTATTTCACGATCGTACTCTTACCAGATCCTTCGCCACCTTCAACAATTATTAATTTACATTTTTTCATTTAGTTCTTTTCCAGTTCGCAGAAACGGTACTTGTATTTACCATACTCGCCATAGCCAGTAATATTAATTTTTACGAATTCACTATAGTCAGGGAAGAAGGTATCTGCGTCGTAATTACCGTCCACAATCGTAAGATAAAGTTTATCAGCAATCTTAATTGCTTGCTCATACACCATTCCTCCGCCGATAAAAAATATTTCTTTTCTATCCTGTCTTGATGCGATACTAACTGCTTTATTTATCGAATCACACACAGTCACCCCAGCGGGATGGTAGTCACCATCCTTCGACAACACAATATTCAGTCGACCTGGCAGCGGTTTCCCCAATGACTCAAACGTCCTCTGGCCCATGATTACTGGGTGGCCAAAGGTGATTTCTTTGAAGTGCTTAAGGTCATCGGGCAAGTGCCACAGCAGCTGATTGTTTTTACCAATCGCTCCGTTCTCAGCCACAGCCGCTATTATACTAATTGTCGGCTTCTCCATGCTATACTCTCATCTCGTATTTAAAATTGATGGATTCATACTGCAATTGGAGCTTTGATTGCTGGGTAAGGGTCATAGCCTACCAACTCAAAATCTTCGAATTTAAAATCAAAAATGCTTTTAACATTCGGATTTATTTTCATCTCAGGCAATTTTCTCGGCTTTCTTTTTAGTTGCTCCTTTACCTGATTGAAATGGTTTTTATAAATATGAGTATCACCAAGGACATGAACAAATTCACCAGGCTTTAGCCCACACACTTGGGCTATCATCATTGTTAATAATGAATACGAGGCTATGTTAAATGGCACCCCTAAAAATGTATCGCAACTACGCTGGAACATTAAGCAGGATAGTTTGCCTTTTGCCACATAGAACTGAAAAATCATATGGCATGGCGGTAGCGCCATTTTAGAGATATCGCCAACATTCCAAGCACTGACAATTAGCCTGCGATCATTTGGATTGTTTTTTATGCGTTCAATAACGTCGGATATTTGATCCACTACCTTACCATCGGCAGATCGCCACTTACGCCACTGTACTCCATATACAGGTCCCAGTTCACCTTTTTTATCAGCCCACTCATCCCAAATGGTAACTTTATTATCGTTGAGAAATTTAATATTGGAATCGCCTCGCAAGAGCCAAAGGAGTTCGTAGATAATCGATCTAAGGTGTAATTTTTTGGTTGTTAGAACCGGGAAACCTTTTTGAAGATCAAACCTCATTTGATAACCAAAGATACTGCGGTTGCCAACGCCAGTCCGGTCATCACGATCGACACCCTCTTTGAGTATTTTGTCGAGCAAATCTAAATATTGTTGCATATGATATTGATAATTTTCTTATTTATCAATGCCAGGTAATTTAAATTGACCTGCAAACTTCTTCACCTTGGCATGCGTCTTTTCTCCCCTAAGAGTCCTATCGATTAGCGAGGCGATTACTTCCATGTCTTTCTCTTTCATCCCCCTGCTTGTAACTGCAGCTGTTCCAAGTCTGATTCCGCTACCAACAAATGGTGACTCAGTATCAAAAGGGATGGTGTTTTTATTGACCGAGATGCCATTCTCGTCCAGAAGGTTCTGGGCTTCCTTGCCGTTTAATCCATACGGTCGTACATCAAGTAATAATAAATGATTATCGGTCCCTCCCGATACAATTCTACCCTTATATTTAGAGAGTTCATCGGACATTTTCTTTGTATTGGCAACAATCTGTTTTGCGTACCCTCTAAAATCGCTAGTCATCGCTTCCCTAAAACACACCGCTTTGGCGGCCGTAATGTGATTGTGCGGTCCACCCTGCAAACCAGGGAAAACGGCTTTATCAATTGCTTCGGCATACTGCTTTTTACAGAAAATAACCGCCGAGCGTGGGCCACGCAGTGTCTTGTGTGTTGTCGTCGTCACTACATCGACATATCCAAATGGCGAGGGGTGAACTCCTGCCGCTACGAGACCAGCAATATGAGAAATGTCTGCCATCAGTATCGCACCTACCGATTTGGCAATCGATGCAAATTTTTTAAAATCAATTGTCCTAGAATATGCGGTTGCGCCACAAATAATTAATTTTGGTTTTTCTTTTTTGGCGATTTCCGCGATATCATCATAATCAAGTTTTTCTGTCTTCTTATCCACCCCGTACGACACGATTTTGTACGCCTTGCCACTAAAGCTAATTGGCAATCCGTGTGTGATATGGCCACCTTGGTCAAGCTTCATCCCCATTATTTTGTCGCCAAAATTGAGGAGCCCAAAGTAAACAGCTGTGTTAGCCGGGCTACCGGAGTATGGTTGGACATTGACATGATAATCGGTTTTAAACAGCTTTTGCGCTCGTTCGATAGCGAGATTCTCAACCTCGTCAATAACAGTATTACCGCCGTAATATCTTTTGCCCGGATAACCTTCTGAATATTTATCCGTCAGTACAGAACCCATTGCGTTAAGGACTTCGCGAGACACATAATTTTCCGAAGGAATCAACTCAATTCCATATCTTTGCCGCTTCTCTTCCTCTCCAATCAAGCCAAACAATTCTTTATCACTATTCATATTTTTTCTCGGGTTGATTTATAATAATTCCTTGAGATATATCGCCCGCCATTGTCAGTGGCAGAGTAACATATTCCTTCTTGCACGTATAATGTGTATTATTTACCCTTAACTTTCTCGTTCCAACAACTTCCTGTTCATCAGTTAATATTTCCACATTAATTTCGTCGCCTTCAGTAGTTGATAAAGCATTCCGGCAATCACTGTTTGCACCTATAGTACCTTCTTTGATCTTATCTGAAAAGTTTGGTTTTTCAACAAACAATGAGCCCTGTTTTCTCCGAACATCGATTTTGGTTTCATGTTCAGCTATATACTTTTCCAGGTCCGCTATTTCGCCGAAAGATTCGTTGAAGTTTTTAATAATATTGCCAATAATTACTCCCATCTCTTTGCACAAATGGCTCCTCGAATAGGGACCGATTTCGACTTGAACATATTGCAATTGTCTTCCCCATTCCTCTCTTCTCCTGACATTTGCTGTACTTCCGGATAAGCGATCACCCTCATAGGCTATACAAACTTTTAGTGGCTCATGACGTGAATTTAACAACTGTTCCGATTCGATTGCATTTTCGAGTTGATTCTTGAACCAGCGTGCTATTTCTGGATCGCACGGCAACTTACCACCATCCTTAACTCCATTGGCAATACTAATGTCCGGACCGCCTTTGTATTTCCTGCTGCCATGCACCGCTATTTGGATATAAGGTTTTGACAGATTGCTATTTTCATCGAGCAAACCTTGTTCTTGCATAAATTCCCTATAAAGTTCTTTCTCGAGTTCATGTGCGCGATAGCTCTGCTCCAACGGCTTGCCGGCAATATTACTGATTTCCTTGGCGTCTTCCGGCCGGTTCCAATCTTCCTTTATACGCGAGCAAGCCACAACAAATGAGGCTCCCGACACTTCGGCAGCAACGCGAGCTATTTCATCCGTACCCTGTTCATATAGTCTTTTTAAATGGATAATTCGTCCGTACAACTTGTCGCCATCAAACTCATCGCGCAACTTCGATAAAGCTCTTTTGTGCGATAATTTCGGATCGCTACTTCGAAGTTGTTTCACATTGCAATCGACGTCATCGATGACACCCTTAACAATGTTACCGATGTTTGGCACTTTCTCATTTTCTCGAATCACAAGTTCATTTATCTCACTATTTGAAGGAGGTGTGGCATGGAGAGCGTCAACACTGGCACCAACCCCCCGTTTACCTACCTTGCATTCCTTGACGAGTTCTCTCTTATACTTTTCCAGCTCATATTCATTGGGACCGGTTTCAACTGTTTGCTCTCCGGCTAACTCTGGATTGAGAGTTTCATAGTTCATTTTCTACTCAATTTCTTCCCACTGATTTCTAATTTCACCCACCAGGTAAAGCGATCCTGTAACAATTATGACATCATTATCATCAGCCTTTTCTAACAAAAATTTCATCGCCTCTTTAGGGTCTGGTTTAGATGTAAGAACCTTTGACTGGCCTTCCGACATACTCTTTCTGGCTTTCTCAGCAGACATGAATTTAGGGGCGTTGCTGCCCGGTGGCATTTCCGTAAGCACTATCCTCTCAACATTTAATGCTCGTAGTTCCTCAAGCATGCCTTTAACATCTTTGTTGTGTTTAAAACCCAAAAGCAAATATATCTTCTTGTCGTTAAAAACCTTATTGGCTAGTTTAACTAATGCACCCATCTTATCCCTGTTGTGCGCACCGTCCAATACCACCATCGGGTTATGCTGAAGAGTCTCGAAACGACCTGGGATAGTTGCTGTCTCAAGACCTTTGATAATAGAGTCATTATTAATCTTACTAAACCCATATTTTCGGCTGAGAATTCTTGTGGCCACAATCGCAATACTGGCATTTTTTACTTGATGTTCACCAGTTAAGCCGATCTTTATGTTTTCTCCCTTAAAAGTAGGTGTAGCGATATCGGCGATGACATATTCTGCTGTGATTTTTTTAATCTTGTATCTCACTTTTTCTTTTACGCTCGAAAATCTGCAGCCTAGCTGTTTAGCACGCTTCTCGAAAATATTTATGATGGAAGGCTGGGTAGCGCCGCAAACAACCGCAGAACCAGGCTTAATGATACCCGCTTTTACAATAGCAATCTCTTCTATGGTCTTCCCCATAAAACCAATATGGTCCAAACCCACATTGGTGATGACTGACACGGTTGGAACAACAACATTGGTCGAATCACCATAACCTCCGGCACCAACCTCAATGACCGCGATGTTGACCTTTCTTTTAACAAACCAGCACAACGAAATAGCTGTCAAAAACTGATAATAATCCGGGGTACCGTATGAGCCCTTCGCAATAGTCTTGTCGTACGCTTTCTTTACTCTGTTTGCCAGTCCTAAATAGGTTGTTGTTCTTGGATACTTACCGTCTACCTGTGTTCTTTCTCGCATACTCTGCAAATGAGGCGACATCTGTAGTCCGGTACTATAGCCAGATACATGAATAATATTGCTTATTAAGGCCGCAACAGAACCTTTGCCTGAAGTACCGGTTACGTGGACAACCTTGAGTTTATTCTCTGGTTGGCCGAGCTGAGACAATAAATACTTCATCCGCTCAGCATAAACTTCGGTAATTTTAGATTTTCGGTGAGACAACTTTGCTATAAATGCAGTTGCTTCTTGGTATGTTTCGAATTGCCCGTCTTTTGTCATTTTGTGCTCCCGAACCCTCCCCTAGAGGATTGTTTAAATTGTTTCTTCTGTTTAATAAATTTTGCTTTTGCGACCCTCAAGAAAAGGCCCTGAGCAATACGGTCTCCCGCCTTAATCATAACTGTTTTACTACTTATATTATACAACTGAACAGAAATCTCATCTTCCGGACCACAGTAGTCATTATCGATAACACCCATACCATGGGGAATAATCAAACCTGTTTTACGAGGTGTGCTTGATCGAGGCACAATTCCAAGCAGATAACCCTCCGGAATTTTTATCACTAAACCAGATGGAATCAACGCGAACTCCCTTGGCTTAATCTTGATATCTGCCAGTGACGCAATATCAAAGCCAACCGCCCCAGCAGTCTGATATTTAGGTACTGTGGCGCCATTTTTTAATTGGATTCTTACATTCACTTCTTCTTTTCCCCCAAGTAATCCATTTTTATACCGGCTTTCTCAGCCAGGGTCAGGACTTTGCCGGAGGCCTCATAGCGTCCCATATAGAATTCACCGTACACCACCCTCGTAATACCTGAGTTTACCAGTAGTTTAAAACAATCATAGCAAGGTGAGGCAGTGGTATATAGCACGGCATTGTCGATTGAAGATCCATTTTTGGCAGCCTGGGCTATAGCATTGGCCTCGGCGTGAACAGTTCTGACACAATGACCGTCAACTATCTCATGGTCGACCTCGTCGCAATGAGGCAAGTGCCTAGGAGCACCATTATAACCGGTCGAAAGAATAGCCTTGTCTCGAACTATCACCGCGCCAACATGCTTTCTATCACAAGTGGCTCGAGTCGCAACCTGTTTCGCAATCTCCATAAAATACTCATCCCAGCTTGGTCGCTTATCTTTCTTCATTGCGAGTCTCCTTTTTCAATTTTTGCTAGAGTCGCGTCGACATTTTTTTTCAATTCTTCCAAAGTGCCGTTGTTGTCGATTCGATAATCCGCCATCGCCATCACCACATCAAGCTGCATATCCTTACTGCCATATTTCTTCAGTTGTTTATGTTCTATTGCCATCATATCCTCAAAACTGGCTGGATCGCCCTCTCTCTTTCTTTTTTCGAGTCGCTCCCACCTCTTCTGAGCATCGGCATCTACGGCGATAAGGACAAATCTCGGATCTTTCTTTAGAGTTACAACCTCGCCTGGCTGTCGGATACTACTTAAAATAGTCTTGTCCGTTGCCTCTTTGAGCGCTTCTTTGGCCAAATATCCCTCGCCGCGTTCATGACGGATTTTATTACCGAATTTTGTTAGGTTGGCGGTGTCTATAGATTCACCGATTTTGATAAGTTCTCTCCGAAGTATCTGAGATAAGGAAATATGCTTATAGCCCTTCTTCTCCAACAACTCCGATACAGTATCTTTGCCCGATGCCAGTGTACCTGTTACTCCTATTATCATTATGCCTCCGCTTCGAGTCTCGCCCAAGGCGGACCCGAAAGTCCCTCGTAGTTCAATCTATTTAGAGAAGAGGAATGATAACCTATTTCTCTAAGAGATTGAACGTAGTGGGACAATTATTAAATAATCTGCATCTCAGTTTTCATTATGCACAGTATCGCTATTTTACGCAAATGGAGATAAGATATTTTTATGAAGGCGATACGTAATAAAAAGGCATTTTTTGATTACAACCTTTCCGACAAGCTTGAGGCGGGTATTGTTTTAATTGGCGATGAAATCAAGGCCATAAGAGGTGGCAAGATGTCGCTCACCGGCGCTTTTGGCAAGATTTTATACAACAAAGATCAAAAGCCAGAGTTGTTTTTGGTCAATGCTCATATCGACACAAAACAAGGCGACCCAACTCGATCTCGAAAACTATTAGTCCATAAGAATGAAATTGATAAGCTGGTGGGACAAACCCAACAAAAAGGTCTCACAATAATTCCAACTCGTATATATATTAAGGGAGGAAGGGCCAAAGTCGAACTTCAGCTCGGACGCGGGCGCCAAAAACGCGACAAAAGAGAACTAATCAAAAAACGAGATATTGAACGTGATCTCCGTGTCAGTTTCAAAAGACCCTGATTAGGATTGGATCTCCGGTTGTTCTGGCGGCCCCTCCGGCCGAGTCGTGCGTATTTCCAACCTTGCTTCCGAGACCCTTCCCGCCATATCATCACTTAAACTTGGTTTGTCATTCCCAGCAAAACTCGTTTTTGCTTTAGCGACCTTTAGCTCGACCCAGCCGGTCGTAGTCATAACCCAAACGGATTGGTCAGGTTCGACTCCCAGAGTTCTACGGCACGGTCCATTGCATGCTATCCTTCCCGGTTGCACATCTGCCGGTGGTCTTATTTTACACTCTTGAAAAATCGAATCTCCTTCTCGCTCAACCGCTTTTTGTGGGACCCGCCTTTCAACTCCGTTTTCGGCGGCTTTTTCTTCTTCAGTTGCCTCGGTACTTATAAAGTTTTCATAACTTTCGCGGTCGGGAAACTTCGCCATAAGATCTTGCATAGCCTCACCAAATATTGTGGACAATTCAGTGGGGTAGGCCGATAGTAAACTCGCCTTTACCTCCGTTTGTAAGCACTGAAATAAATCGCCATATTTCATACGTCTTCTTACATTTTCAGAGCTGCCACAGAGCGACATGCCTTCATGTGCAATAGAAATATCAAGAGGGCGACCATCAGGATAGGTAATACCAGCTTGAGCAATTTTACCTTGAAGTATTTCCTGGAAGAGTCTGGCAATGGCCGGGTGGCAGGGCGTCTTGCCCTTCTTGATACCGTCAGCGATGATTATTGCTGTTCGATCTTGCTTGTCAAATTGTCGATGTAGTGATAATTGAACAAAAACTTTGGCAACCTTGCCATCTTCACCAACTTCTGAGGTTTGTGCCATTATTTTCTCAAGCGCCAAATCGCCAGCCCGTTGGCTCCCACCGGCATATTCAAGGGACTTTTTACCCTTATCTTTATCAATAATGTAAGATTCACCTTTGGGCGCATTGGGATCGCCGGTCATACGCGATTTACGCCACTTGACACTGGAAGTTCCCGCCAAGTCGGCAGCTTGTCGCGCAATTTCTGGAGTATTAACCTCGAATGTCTTGAGCTGATCGATAATTGCCACGTCGAGTGGATCTGAAAAATTACCTCTCCACTCGTCAGGTAATGTGCCCAACCTTATACCTTGTTTTTCCAACATCCACATTAGCTGCCCGGCTCTACCGGCAACAAATGCTAATATTTCTGTTTGTGATGCGCCTGCAAACCTTTCGGGTAATTGAGCTCGCAGCGCAGGTGTCTCATAAAAATTTCGCGCCACTTCGCTTGGGTTAGGTGACTCACCATGCGGTGCTTCAATACAGCTCGACGAGCCAGGATTACCAATAGCAATTTCGCTGATATGTCTGTTAATAATTCTTTCTCTTACTCCTTCGGATTCCTCTTGAGATCCTTCGCCCACCCGTTCAGCCACCGCTTTCCGGAAATCCCTGTGGAGAATATCAGGCTGTTCACTTCGCACTTGCTCAGCCGCTTCTCGGACTTGGCGTTGCCTTTCTGGGCTTATTTCCATTATTGCTGACGGTTCATCGCCAGGTTTTTCGCTCATCCTTCTCTCAACCTCTCGGGCAAAATCATCATAAGACAAATCGGGCTGTTCTCGCAGCACGGCATCAGCTATCTCTCTAATCCTGCGAATAGAATCATCTTCCAGCCCTAGTTCCTCTCTGGCTTCGGACCAAGATGTTCGGGCATTTTCCCTCCACATTAAAAAGAATGCAATTCTAAAACTTGAATCATTAATCTTAAGCCTGCCCTCCTGGTGGCATCGGCGGCTCTTCGGATTGTGGCGGAGGAGGCGTTGGTGAGCTTGAAGTATCGGTGGACAGCGGAGTGGAAGCAGTGGTAGGCTCCTGTGGAGTTGCTGGCTGATAGTCAAAAGGCGCTTTTGATTTATATGGCTCCATAGGAGGCTGCGCTACTGGCGATGGTGCTACCGGGGAGCTGGGGGTGGGTGCTGTATTATTTTCCGTGACCTCGGATGGTGGCACTGACGCAGGGGTTTCGGGGGTTACCGGTGGGGTCGGCTGTGCCACAGCTCCTCCTGCTGGAGTCGGTGTGCCGACTGAAGATTGAGCCTGTTGACCAGCGCCAGCTCCGGCGGCCCTGGCTTTAGCTTGCTTACTTTTTTCAACTGCTGTCTTGATTTTAACAATAACATCGCCAGGCATACTTTCCGACTTTATAATATAGTCCTCGGCACCAGCCTGCAGACCTCGGCGCTTGTTCTCTTCTTGGATTAACGCTGTTAGAAGTAATACCGGGATATCCTTAGTCGCCTCAGTAGATTTTAGTATTTCCAAAGCATTAAAACCATTAACTTTGGGCATCATGAGATCGAGGAGAATAACATTCGGCATGTACTGAGTTGCTTTCGCCACTCCCTCTTCACCATTGTTAGCAACGACAACTTCAAAACCCTCCGCTTTGAGACGCTCGGCATACATGTCACACAACGTCTGGTCATCATCCACTATCAGAACCCGAGTCTTGGGTTGGGCTTCCATGATTCCTCCAAAATTATTTTGAGCCTGTCTGCTTCTTATCGAGACAAACAGATATACTAAACAGTTTAATTATACCACCACTGTCAATCACATTTATGGAGTATGAACGATCTGCCAGTATAAATGATACCGCAACTGCAACGAGGTGAATATAGAATTAGTAATTTCAACTCGATTAATTAAATATCATATCTTTGACAATCTAATCATTTGGTCAATCAATTGCCCGAATTCAATGCCTGCCAGTTTAGCGCTCTTGGGGCATAGGCTCGCTTTTGTCATGCCTGGAACCGTATTTATTTCCAGAAAATACAGCTCTCCATCGTTGCCTAAAATAAAATCAGATCGAGTTAATCCGTCACAGCCAAGGGTTGTATGAATGGCAATGGATTGTCTCTCAACCTCATTGACAATTTTTTGGTTTAAATCGGTTGGGGCTTGCTCTTGAGTTTTTCGTGATTTATATTTGGCACGGTAATCGAATATTTTCGCATTATGAGTTATTTCTAAAACAGGAAGTGCAGTCAGCTGTCCATTATGATTCCCGATAACGGGGCAGGTTAGCTCCCTGCCTTTAATGTATTGCTGGACAAGAGTCATGCAATCTTCTTTAAATGAATCTTCAATCGCCTTTTTGATGTCGGCAGATTTATGGACAATATTAGTCGCAATACTTGACCCAGCGCTGTTCGGCTTCACGATGCACGGATATCCAATCTCTTTACCAATTTCTTGATAAGCGATTTTAGAACCCTTCAGTAGCATAATCGTTTTCGGAATAATTACACCAAGCTTTTTCACCATTTCCGATGTCCTATGTTTGTCAATCGCTAGTTGACTTGCAGCAACATCAGAGCCCGTATATCTAACTCCCGTCGAGCGAAGAAAGCTTTGTATCTTGCCATTTTCGCCGTCACCGCCGTGAAGAGCAATAAACACGACATCAAAAGCAGAGATATGTTGTTTAATATTTCTGATTAGAGATTTTCGGGAATTCACTATTTCATACCAATCACCACTTTCAGCTATCTCAACCAACAATACCCGATATTTATCACGCGGAATATTTTCATATACATTTCGTCCCGACATAAGCGACACTTCTCGTTCGCTCGAATCCCCTCCG
>CAYUJF010000011.1:9037-12470 GCA_964445015.1 uncultured Candidatus Saccharibacteria bacterium | reverse complement strand
ATTCCGATTAATTTTGGTGGTCTAAGCGGTGGCCGGGCTCGCCGTGAATATAAGACTAAAGTCGGTATTATCAGTGGGCAGGAATTTGGAGATGATATGAGAGAATTATACCGACGAGATTGCCTCGAGAATCCCACTTACGAAGTGCCCGCGAGATTAACCAACACTGTCAGTATTGATTTTCAAGGCATTCCCATTGAACATGGTCGCGGTATTTCACTAGGGATAAAGATACCCGGTAAGGATAAATTGCAAGAACGGAGACACTTACTTGCCGCATCAACAAGAGCAGGAGCGCTGGAGTGTATGGAGATTGTCCAGCTATCATCCCCACCTGAAACTTTCCATGATCCCCAATACGGCTCAAAGATTATCACCGTCTCCGTCAACGAGTTAACAGAATATCTTGCACATATCTACCAAGATCCAATATCATCTTCTTACTATTTAAGCGACAGAAAGGTGCCCACTCCACCACCAACTAGGGTGGAGAAAGTAATCGATGGCGCCACAGGCAAGCCGACTGAGTCAGCACCTGAATTGGGATACGAGGCGTCGACCGGTATTATGAGGGGATTACGTTTTTCGCCTCCTCTCAAACCGATAGTTGAATATTTCCATAGACTCAGGGAAATAACCTCATAATGGACGCCGAACTACTTTTTGATTATCGAGCCGGAAGGTAACACTTTGCCTTCGACATCTACGCCCTCAATAGTACAATTTTTGCCAATAACCGAATTACGGATAGCGGCATCATTCACTTTGCATCCGCCAAAAATAATGACATTTTCCAAAATACTGTTTGAAACCTGCGAATTTCTATCCACATAAACTACGCCACCGGTTTGCGACGCTGTGATATTTTTATTATCGCTCTTAGCCTTGGGTAGATTTTTATGAAGCTCTAAATACGTGTCGAAGGAACCGACATCGTACCAGCCACCGGAGAAAGTGTAACCATCTATTGGTAGTTTTTGAGCTACAAATTCATGCAAGAAATTGCCAACATTGTCAGGTGCTTCTTCGGCTACCTTATGAAACTTATCGAAATATTTCTTGGGGATAATATAAGCTCCGGTCGAAACATAAGTTGACTTAGGATTAGCTGGTTTTTCTTCAAAATCGACAACTGATTTCTTGTCTTTGCTTAACTCTATGACACCAAAACCACGAGCTTCATCCCTACTCTTAATGTTATATGTTCCAACCACTGTATTGCCGCGATATTTTTTAATTAAATCGGCGATATCGAAAGTTAAGTAGTTATCGCCCAAAAGAAGCAGGATGTCTTCATTGATTTTTTTCTTATTAATTAGGTATGATACGGCTCTCAGGGCACCTAGCTTCCCTTTTTCACTATCACTATCCTCGATAAATATCTCGATGTTTCTATTTGGGTGGAATTCTTTTTGCCAAGCGAAATAATCGTCAGCAAAAACCTGATTGGTCGAAATAATAACTGGAATATTTTTAGGTATCTTTTCGATTAAATAGGAAATAATTGGCTTGTCGCCTACCGCTAACAATGGCTTAGAAATGAGGTCAGTTAATGGCCAGAGACGGGTCGCAAATCCGCCGGCCAAAATAACGGCTTTCATTAGCGTGCTCCCCGAAGATATCTCCAAATTACTCCGAATAACACTTTTGCATCAAGAGATAACGACCAATTTTTGACATACTGTCTATCATAAACAAGCATTTCATCTACACTATAATCCTTGCGCATGACTTGGGCTAAACTGACCATACCTGGTTTGACAGCAAAACGTCCGAATTCATAGTGAGAATATGCCGGTAGCTCAGCCGCAAAGGGTGGGCGCGGACCGACAATGCTTAGTTCGCCTTTTGCAACGTTTACAAGCTCCGGAAGATAGGCCAAACCGGTACGACGCAGAAATAGCCCTAACCGTGTTGCCTGCGGATGATCGATGTGTTTTTTGATATCAAGTGAGAATTGATGATAATTTTCATTGGTCGGCTTTGGCTCAAGAGCACCCTTATTTAATGTACGGAAGTGCAATAATTTAATTTTACGATTATTCGAACCATTCACGCGCTCCTCCGTCACGAAAATCGATGCTCCAGAAGTACTTAAATATGTCAGAATAATTAATACAAGCCACAGCGGTGATAGGATAATTATTAACAATAGCGATGCGACAATATCGCAGATTCTCTTAGCTATTGCTCCCCAGCCCATCAGCGGTGTCGGCTTGATCTGGAAAATGTTGGAATTTCCGAACCTAAAATCAACCAGTCTTTCATCAAAAACGCCCAGTAATTGAGGTACCATAAAAAGTTGTGCATTGTATTTCTTAACCAGTTGCAAGAGATTACTGGTTTGCTCAAAGTAGCCTGTTTGGATAACTACGGTTGCTTGTCCTGTTTTAAGTAATTCATCGAGATATTTTAATTTATCAAGGATTTCTACACCGGCAATTTCGCCCTTGCGGACGTTATCGAGTAATCCGATTACTTGATACTTACGCGGCAAATTATTAAGTAATTCCTCGGCGGTTTTACCGGCACCAAAGATGACGATTTTTTCCGGGCGACGGGCTAACGAATATAATCTAATAATCAATCGGGTGAATAATTGAGATACGACCAAGCCAACCAAAACTGAAAGTAGTGAATAAGCCATAAAGACCCGAGGCGGTAAAAGCAGGCCAAGCAAATAACCAGCAGAAATGCATATAGCCGCGCCAAAAATTACTCCGAGGACCATTCTACCTAGGGCAATCACAAAGCTAAGATTGCGTAAACTGTAAATTCGCAATACAAACATCGCTAATATAGTCGAGACAACGAAAATGGCATCCCCGATTATCAACTGATTTATTTGTTCTGTTGACAACGTCAAGTTGCCCACCATCAAAATGGCCAGCACCATGAAGGCGAGGTCGAGCAAGGCATTTAATACTTGGACAAATAATGGTTTTTGTAACATATTATCGGCTCATTGATAATAGCTATTTATACCTGACGATACCATATTTGTCAATAGAACTAACCAACGACTTTCTGATAGGCTTTTTCGTAGCCATCGACCATTTTTTGAATAGTAAAATTATCTTCCACGTGCTTGCGGCAGGCTCTACGCATAGCCGCATATTCATCTTCTGGCATATCGTAGATTCGCTTTGTCGCCTGTATCATGCCGTCAATGTCTCCCGGTTCGACAATAAAGCCTGTTTCGCCATCTTTAATTACTTCCGGTACCGAACCTCTCCTGAAAGCTACCACTGGAGTACCGCAGGCCATTGCTTCAATCATGACCAGGCCAAACGGCTCATCCCATTGAATCGGCAATAAAACAACCTTAGATGCGCCATAGTGCTTATGACCTTGCTTATACGGTACAAAACCAAGATATTCAACACTTCCTTCTTTCTGGTGCGGCTGGATCTCCTTGTCCCAAAACTCTCCG
>CAYUJF010000011.1:0-9027 GCA_964445015.1 uncultured Candidatus Saccharibacteria bacterium | reverse complement strand
AGGAGACCCGGCGATAAGCAGTTTTTTTTGCATTTTCTGAGCGACTTCAATAGCCTCACTAACACCTTTTCTCTGAAGAAGACGACCGAGAAATAATAATTGATCACTCGGCTTATCAGAGAAAGGAAAATCTTCGAGATCAACGCCATTATAGACCGTCTCGTTCCAATTAATATTGGAATTATTATTTCTTTGGGAGTCAGAAATAGACACAAAAGATTGACTGTCAGTTTGGAATGTTTCAAATAATTTTTCACGCCACGGATAGAGTGCTTCGTGCAAAGTGTAGACAACAGGAACCGGAGGTTGCGCCAGTACTCCAAAAGGAAGACCTGCGTCTGCAACATGAAGATGAATTACATCGAACTTTTCCGTTTCATGCGCTTTAAACACGCTATCAAGTAGATATTGCTCAAATAATATCAACATTCTTTCTCTATCTTTGATAACCAGCTCAGGGTCGGCAGAGCCTTCCATACTTAGTAATTTCTTGTCAGTGTAGATTGGGTCAATAGGGACCGTTTTAACCTTAAATGAGTCTGAGCTGGAACCGTTTGGCCCGAAAAAAGTCACATCGTGCCCTTTTTTCACTAGACCTTCAGCAATATCTAAAGCGACTTTTAAAGGCGAAAAATAGAGTTCGGGATTGCTATCACTCATCGGAAAAGGAACCTTGATTGTCGCCATCAATGCAATTTTCATTTATTATCCCTTCTTATGGTTGTTAATTGCCTTTTCGTAGACACTGACATAATTTTCTATCATAATCTTGGTGCTAAAATTATTTTCGACATGCTGCCTGCAATCTTCTGGTTTGATAGTACTAAGTTTCGAAACAGCGTCTTTCAAACCATCAATACCCTTTTCAGGGCTGACAACAAAACCGGTCTTGCCGTCAACAACCAGCTCTGAAACCGATCCTCTATCAAAACCAATCACCGGCGTCCCACAGCTCATCGCTTCTGCCATAACCAGGCCAAAGGGTTCGTACCAATTTATTGTCATGAGAAAGGCTTTGGCTTTTTGCATTAATCTGACAACCTCTTCCTTGCTCAAGGGTTGCTCTGCGGATATTTCTCCGATCCATTTAATTTTATCGTTCAAGTATGGTTTCACATCTTGTTCGAAAAATTTGACGTCCTCGACATTACCGGAAATAAGCAGTTTCTCGCCGGTCTCTTGAGCTAATTTAATCGCCCATCTAACCCCTTTGGCATCTATGTATTTACCATCTTTGTCCTGAGCCTTACCGAGTCTGCCAATCCAAAGTAAGTAGTCTTCCTTCTCTTCGCATAAGCTATAAAGATCGGTGTCAATTCCGTTATACACCACCTCGGAAATTTGAGCTTTCTTAAAAAGGTTCTTATGAGCTTTTGAAATTGATATTAAATTTGCACCAGAAAACATACTTAACACTTCGTCCATTTCAGGTGTGGCTTGAGCATGGACGGTGGTTACCATCGGAGTATTTATTTTGTCCATTGCCATGAGGTTAATGAATTCTGGATAGGTGTGATTATGGACGATGTCATATTCCCCCGCAATCTCTTCAATCATTTTTGTCATTTTAATCAAGAAACCGGTCTCGGCGTAAAATGGATTTTCATAGACAGGCATATCGACAAAACTCTTTGGAATGACGGGAATTGTTTTCGCTCCGGGGACATTACTATCACCAGTTCCAAGGATCGATACCTCGTGGCCCTTGGAAAGAAGCCCCTTGGTTAGTTCATAAATTACCCTCGACCTCGAGGCCGTTATTTCGGGCGTTACTTTTCTTTTCAAGTGCGAAACAATAAGTATTTTCATGTTTTCCTCAATTTATATTAATCCTCGGCCTTCCCCTTCCCCGAGAAGTGACATATTACTAAACTGTAAATCGCCAGCGATATCTTCTTTCGCATCGAGAGTGACAACTCCTGTATGACCTTGGTCAAGCTGACGAATGAAATCGATTTCATCAGGAAACATTATCGAAAGCATTATCTTGTTAATATTACCATGACCAACGATAGCAATACTCGCCTTGTCTCCATGCTGTGCTATTATCTGCTTGAGCGTTTCTTTGGCTCGTTGTGAAGCAGATTCAAACGTCTCGCCGCCAGGAAAATTTAATTGGCGAAAATCACCCGACAAGAATAGTTCCAGTGCTTCTCTGACTTCTGCCGAATCACTTTGGCGTATTTCCTCTCTTGTTTTACCAGTCAATTCACCGACTTGGACCTCCCTTAAACCCTCAAACTCAACAATGTCCACCGGATATCCTAATTGCGCTGCAATAATTTCAGCCGTTTGTCTCGCTCGTTTCAAATCGGAGCATAAGACGGCTTCAATATGCGCTGGTCTGATCAATTCCGCTACCCGTTTCGCCGAATCGATACCTTCTGCCACAAGCGGGCTGTCATATTCAGTACTCCCACCTACAAAATAGCTCACAGGTGCAACATTGTGCCCAGCCTGACCATGCCGAACAAGAAGGATTTTGATATGCTTTGGTACTGGTTGTTTTGGCGGTTTCTCAAATGGCATCGCGTGTGAAGATATCAGCTCTTCTTCCGGAATTCCATAGCCCTCTCCTCTTTCGTTCATTTATCTCCTCCTAATAAGGCCCTAATTTTGACTGTAATTCTCTCTTTTGGCGTTCGAGTTCATCTTTCCTCAATTGAGCCGGTAATTTCCCGTCTCGAAGATTTCGAGTCGTTTCATAGGCTCGTTTATATAATTCGGTATATTGCTTGGCGGCAATCGGCCAATCAAATTTTTGCTCAACAATTTTACGAGCCTCATTTCTCATTTTTTCCTGCAATACTGGATTTTTAAGGATTTTATTCACCGCGGTAGCAATAGCATTTGATGAGCGCGCCCGCACCAAGTAGCCGTTAACGCCATTTTTGATAACAAGCGGTATTCCCCCTTTATCAGTTCCAACAACGGGAGTGCTTGAGGCCATCGCTTCCAGCACTACGAGTCCCAGAGGCTCATCCCAGACTGACGGGACAACAACAACATCCGCTCTCTGATAAAACTCTCTCAGTTCATTGATATACTCGGGCCCAAAATATCCCAGCATATGAACATTGTCCGCCCCGATAAGCTTAGTGTAATTAGATAGATATTTACTATGCTCACCACTACCTAAAATAAATATTTCCGCATTAATTTTCGTTGCAGCTTTGATTAAATATTTGACACCTTTTTCCGGCGTTAGACGGCCAACAAAGATGACTAATTTTTTGCCGGCCAAGTTATATTTTTTGTCAATAATCTGAACCTTACCTCTACGGTTAAATGCCTTGATATCCACACCGTTAGGTATAACTTTGGTTTTCCTCAAGAGTTTCTTGCCGAATAATTTCAGCAACCATTTCCGCGTGTGATATGAGACAGGTACTAACGCATCAGCTCTTTCGAGCCCTTGCTTTGTTAGAACTCGATATCGCTGATCGCGGGCTATGGCATATAAATCAGTTCCATGGATTGTAACCACATAACCAAGCCCATAAAAAGATTTTATAAACGAGCCGATCCAGGTAAGAAAAAAGGCATGATTAATATGGAGAACATCTGGTTTAAACTTATCAACTATCTCGATAATCTGCTTATTGAATTGGCAGTATTGTTCGTTGAATTGTTGCGGAGACAGCTGGGAATACAATTTTGCTCTCGGCCACTGAGGATGAGATTGGAGAACAGCTCGAAAAGCAGGCTTAATCTTAAAGAAAGTAATCTGCTTGCCACAAGCTGATTTTTCATCGGGAGCAGCGATAGCAACTTTATTACCCTCCTTGACCAATTGCTCGGCTAATTTACGAGTCACAGTCCCTGCGCCACCACCATGGAGCGGAAAAGACAGAATAAACAATATCCTCATAATTTCCTCGCAATTTTCGATTATCAACCGGCTTTCATCTGTCCAATTTATACCATTAACAACCCTGTTTTACAAGGTATTTTAGATATTGAAATGGCTTTAATCGACGGCTTCACCACGGAGATACTGAGCGGCTTTTTCGGGGCTCACTACATCTATTACCGTACCAGCGCCCAACTCGAAGCCACCATAGTTACTTAAGCGAGGCCCAATTTCCATATGCCAACAGTAGTGCGGTAACTCTGCTTCTCCCGAGGGCGCACTGTGAATAAAAAAATTAACCGGAGGTTCATTGACTGCATCGCCAAGCTTTTTAAAAACCTGCTTGCACATTGCAGCCAGAAGACTTAGCTCCTCTGCCTTCATATCTTTATAATGGCTGCGATGTTCCTTGGGCAGGATCCAAATTTCAAACGGAAATCGCGCGGCAAAAAAAGTGAATGCCAGAAAACCGGCGTTTTCACCGATAACGCGAATTTTTTCTGCCTTCTCATGTTTAAGCATCTCGGAGAAGACTGACTTGCCATGATGCTCAAAATACAATTCACTATGATTCAATTCCCGGACAATACTATTGGGAATTATTGTAGATGCAAATATTTGGGCGTGAGGATGTTCAATACTGGCCGCTGCAGCTGAACCGTGATTGTATATTGGCATTTGGTAACTACTTTCACGATCGTGAACGTAATATTCATATCTTTTCTTGAAAGCTGACAGTAGTTCATACCAAGTTGAGTCCGGAAAATGATATAAGTCATCTTTGGGATTTTTTACGACCACCACATCATGCCCCCCTACCGACGGTCTGACTCGATAGAAATCATCTTCGACTCTGTGAGAGCGCGGCGAGACGTGGCTTGGCGTATCAATAAAAGCTGGATATTTATTGGGAATAACATAAATATTACTTGTATCCATCTCTTTGTAACGGGTCTGCCACGCCTCGCCGCCGACTCTAAAAGCATCATTCTCTTCTGCTTCGTGACGGACGCGGTTTTTATCTTGCACAAAATCGCTCGGACGCTTAGCGCGTTCAGGAGCGATAACCACCCACTCACCCGTAACAATATTTTGTCTCAGCTGTGGCATAAATTCCTTATCTTTCACCCGAATACACCCGAATCACACTCTAAATAACACCCTAAAAAATTTAATATCCCAATAACAATCTCTTGGTAATTACCCCTTGTTGAGTAAAACGAGCCAATATTCCCAACTCAAGCTTAGACTGTCGAAGATAATTCATAATTTGATCAATATCTTTCTTTAAAAAACGATTACCCGTTTTTAATTCCAGCACAATCTTATCCTCAACAACAAAATCTACATAAAATCTTCCTAACTGTACCGGCAATCCGTTAATGTTGACTTTCAATTGCTGTTGATATGTCAACCCTCGTTCTTTTAATTTTTTTGCCACTACCGCGTAGTAATATTTTTCCGGTAGTCCAGAACCAAGTTGCTTAAATGTATCATATAACGCTCCAACAATTTCATAGCTTAAGTCAGCATAAAGCAAGCCCTCCCTTTCGGGCGTTTTTTTCGGGACAATTTCGGGTGTGTTAGGGTGCATGTTGTAACTCGTGCGACATTGAGCGTGACACAACGCCACCGCGACGGCATCATTTTCATCGTCTTGCGCGATAACATTTTTGAGTTTCAATATACATTTTACCATATCCTGAACCTGTTTTTTATCGGCATGACCATACCCAGTCAGCGCTTGTTTTATGACTGTCGGTTTGTATTCGGATATTTCAACATCGTTTTGCGATAGTGCCAGCAATATTGCCCCTCTCGCTTGTCCAACAGCAATACCGGTCTTGATGTTTTTCACGAAAAAAAGTTCTTCCACTGCCGCTTCTTGCGGCCCGTGTTTTTTGATAATCGACGATATCGTATCGTGTAAAATTTGCAGACGTTTTGCCGTCGTATCGTGATTGTGAGTTTTGACACAACCCGATTCGACTAGTTTTTGATCGTGACCGTCAGATTCAACTATCGCCCAGCCACAAAGCGCCGACCCCGGATCAATACCGATAATTTTCATACCTTAATAATATCAGTTGAGAGTGATTTTAGAACGGCTAAAACTATCCAATGTTACTGGCCACACCGGTAACATCATCAAGATCGTCGAGAGCAGTCAGAAGTTTAATGACTTTTTGCGATGATTCTTCATCGAGAGAAAGTTGTTGATTTGGTTCCCATATTAACTTGGCGTCTGTAATTTCATAACCTTTTTCTTCAATATTTTTCTTGACAGATTCGAGGTCGTTCATCGCTGTAGATACCAGATATTCATTATCCGATGTCTCGTAATCCTGAGCGCCCGAATCGATGATATCCATCTCGGTTTCATCTTCTGATTTTTCGCCAGGCTTAAGTGTAATCTGACCTTTTTTCTCAAAAAGATACTGGACGGCGCCGGCGCCGGCTAACTTGCCGCCGAATTTATTCAACGCTGCTTTTATTTCGGAGGCAGCACGATTTTTATTATCAGTGGCCACTTCAATAATAATGGCTGCGCCGCTTGGTCCGTAAGCTTCATATACATTCTCCGATATTTCTCCTGCGCCGGCGCCCGTCCCCCGAGCAATCGCTCTGTCGATATTGGCCTTGGGCATATTAGCCGCCTTGGCCCTATCGATGGCGAGACGCAATTGAAAATTCATGGTTGGGTCTGCGCCGTTTCTAGCCGCAACGGTGATGCCGTTTGCAAGTTTTGTAAAAACACCGGAGCGTTTGGCATCGGTAGCCGCCTTTTGATGTTTAATGGAAGACCATTTCGAGTGACCAGACATAGCAGTTAGTTTATAAGGTTACAGGTTTATAAAGTTTATAAGGTGAATACAGTGCTATTCTATCAGGTTAAATTCACATTTCAACCGGATGTGTATTCAACTTTACAAACCTTACAAACTTTAAGAACTTTATGAACTATTTTTGAGGAGAGAGCGGCCGGTCATAGCAGCAGGTTTTTGAAGTTTCATGACGTCTAATACTGTCGGAGCAATATCAGCTAAACAACCGCCAGGTCGTAGTTTGTTAGCACCTTCGACGCCAACAACAAAAAACGGTACACGATTTTCAGAATGGTCGGTGGATGGTTCGCCCAGGTAAGGAATAATCATTTCATCACAATTACCATGATCGGCCGTAACCAACATTACCGAACCAGTTGCTTTGGCTTTTTGGGCTAGACGAGCCACGATGTCATCAACTATTCGCACGGCTTTTATAGCCGCTTCCATATTGCCAGTGTGCCCAACCATGTCTGGGTTCGCCAAGTTCAAAAAAACAAAATCGTATTTGCCGATCGCGCCCTCGGCTAATTGCAGCAGTTTTGCAGCGCTCATTTCCGGCACCTCGGCATAATTTGCCTTAGGTGATGGCACAATCTGGTCTTCCTGGCCCGAAAACGGCTTTTTGATACCTCCGTTTAGGAAGTACGTCGCATGTGCGCCCTTTTCTGATTCAGCCAAACGCAATTGCTTGAGACTACTGCGAGATATTACTTCTCCGAGGGTTTCTTTAATGAGTGGCGGCGCCATAACCGATTTCAATTCCGGTGCTGTTTCAATCGGCACAAAACTGACCATTTCAGCTAACTTGAGCGGCGGTCGACCGACTTCTTTTTCAAAATCAGGTCGTGCCAATGACGCCTCCAACTGCCAGATTCTATCAGCTCTGTAGTTGGTGATAATAACGTAATCACCATCTTTGATTCGTGATCTTTGAGTTTCCGTAGCTAAAGTCATCGGCGGCAAATACTCATCTGTTAAGCCTCTTTTATAGAAAACGTCAACACCACCAGCCAAATCAGCCACCGCATCACCACTACCTTTGACGAGCAGGTCGTATGTTTTTGCCGTCCGGTCGTAATTTCTGTCTCTGTCCATGGCATAATATCGGCCGATTATTGACACTATTTCGCCGACGCCATATTTTTGAAAACGCTTCTGCAACCTATCCATGAGAATTTTAATGCGATGCGGCTCGCTGTCACGACCATCGCCAAAAATATGAAAGTAGACAATTACCGGCTTGTAATGACTAGCCAGTTCGATAAGAGCATACATATGGTCAATGTGAGCGTGGACACCACCATCACTCAAAAGCCCGACGATATGGACCGGTTTATTGTTCTGTTTCGCCGCAGCAAAAATCTTATTTAAACCTTCATTTTTGAAAAACTCACCGGTGTCGATTTGATGTGTAATCCACGCCAAATCCTGGCCGACAATGCGGCCGGCGCCGATATTAAGGTGGCCTGCTTCGGAATTGCCGGCATATTGGGGTAACAATCCAACTTCGGCGCCGGCCGCCCCGAGAGTTGTCGCCGGTACCGTCCGCCACAGATCGGCATAAAAAGGTGGGTGAGCTTTATAGACGGCGTTACCGCCCCATCTCATTCCCACCCCCCAGCCATCCATGACTACCAGTAATACTTTATTACGATTTTGCATTGTTTGTTATTACTCAAACCGTGATTATCATAAGCCAAATGGCAATGCCTAAGTTCTAATTTCTAATGACTAATTACGGAGTGCTTCGCACGATTATTCCGATAACTCAGCAAGTAATTTCAACATTTTATTAGACATTAGACATTGCAATTTTGACATTATTTTCTCATCAGTACTGTCTTAGGGGTCTATTCTCAACCACGTGACTAATTTTATTGTCAGTCAGGTATATTACCCTGTTGGGATAATGAACGTATTTCGGATCGTGAGTCGCCATAATCAAAGTAAGATTGGCCTGTTCGTTGACAAAGCGGAAATTTTCCATCACTTCTTCCGCCTCAGCAGTATCAAGATCGGCGGTCGGTTCATCAGCTACCATTATAAGCGGACTGTTGATAAGTGAGCGTGCCACCGCCACTCTCTTTCTTTGACCGACAGATAATTCATTGGGCATTTTTTCAGCAATTTGTTCGAGGTTCATACTTTCCATGATTCTGAGTGCTAATTGCTTGCGTTTCTGTTCCGGAATACCTGAAATATCGGCCGGCATGGCCACATTCTGCCACGGTTTCTTAGATTCGTTTATGTTGGCATCATTATAAATCATTCCGAGAGTTTACAGTAGTTAATTTGCCTGCGCCAAAAAGTTCTTTTTTCTGATCTCTTGAATTAAATAAATATACT
>CAYUJF010000010.1:7093-12560 GCA_964445015.1 uncultured Candidatus Saccharibacteria bacterium | reverse complement strand
TGTTTTTTGCCGGAACCAATCACGTCGCTATTCAGATTGTGGCCAGCTATACCGAAGACCAGATAATTACCACCGATCCGCAAGAACTATTAGCTCAAAGACAGCAGGCGGCGCAAGGCACCCAGGAATCTACCGTCATTAAGCCGGAATCTGCCGGAGAAATTGCTGAGAATCTGCCTCAACCAGCGCCAACGGCAACACCACAGCCGCCTGTCACTCCGCCAAACCAAACTCCTACAACCCAAGGATATGCAGCTATACCGCCGGCGGCAACACCACAAGTTTCACCCAATACCGCATCACAACCCGCAACAGCCGCTATCAAACAAGTCAAACAAGCACCCGAAGCTGCGCCAACTGTCCCAAGTGCACCGGGAGGTAATCAGCCAAGCGCCGCTCCCCAGGCTGCAGCCACCAATCCGCCGCAGGCAATGCCACCGAGATAGAGTGCAATTATTATTAAATTAACCATTAATCGCAATAGTCGAATATTATGAAAACACCAACCGACAAATCCAGCGCCCTCGAAAGCCGTATTGAAATATCAGATAAGTCGACAGCGCCCAAAACACCGACAAGCGATCCCCTCAGACCGATCGAGCCATTGCCAGGTCAGATTAATAAGCCCATCGCTTCGGTACGACGAATTCCTTGGTGGCCAATTGTGGGTGTGCTGGCGCTAATTCTTATTGCGACTGCAACTTATAACTCACTCGGAACAATAACCATCTCAACCGATCCGGCCGCTGATCAAATCACCGTCAATGGCAAACAAATCGCAAGCAATAAAAAATTATGGCGCCTGCCCGGCATGAAGGCCCAAGTGGTCATCACTAAAGAGGGCTATGTGACTTTCGAAAAGGAATATAGTTTCGGCTACAACACCGATATAGTGCTTTCTCAGAAACTCAAAAAATACCCCCAAGCTACAGAATTATCTAAGGATATCTTAGCGCCGGTCGTTCTCGATAAAGACGTTGATGGAGTGAAAACTTTAAGCACCAACAAAGAATATCTCCTGAGAATTACTCGCAATGACAAAAAAGTAGCCAAGCTTAACCTTGAAGCCATACCTAATATCGAGAACTACCAGCTACCGAACGACCAGAAGTTCGTATTACTGGAGCGCACCAAAGAAGTTGGTACCTTGGATTTTGCGCGTCAGAGTGTAACGAGTCAAAATTACAAAACTTTCGCAGACAACATCACCTCCATAGCATTATCGCCAGACGGACAAGAGACATTTTATCTGGAACACAATGCCGAAACCAACCAAAATTATTTAACTCGTGATAACGTAACCCATACCGCCCCTGACAGATATTTCGACGAAGCAATGTTAAAGAAGTTAGGTATCACCGAGCCAATTCTTAAGTGGTCTCCGAATGGTAAAACTGTAATGTCTATCGATAAACAGGTTATTCTGATTGATTTGCTCAATCGTAAAGCCGATAAAGTAGTCTTGAATGGCGATATTACCGATGCCTGGTTTGTCCCCGATAGCTCAACGATATTGGCCGTCACCAGCGAAAAGAAACTGGTTTCGTTTGATTCAGCCAAGATCTCGGGCGCCGACAGCCAAGACGCCAATCCTCCGACAAAAACCAGTATTATTCCCCGTGCCTATGCCGCCGATTCCAAGTCTGACCTCGGTTTTGCTGATTACAATATCTTTGTGAAGGCAGAGACTGTTGTGGTTGTTGACAAGAACAACATAGTGGCCGTCAACAACCAGAACCAATTAATCGGTTATAATTTTGCGACAAAAAAGCAGGTTACTTATCTTCTTGGCAACACTATCGACTCGAGCAAAATTAACGCTATCGCCGTCGATACCAAACACTCCACGGTCTACATCCTTTCGGGCAACAATCTCTACAGCCAAGCCATAGAAACAAGCGAATATTGATGTATTAGCTGCTAACCCGATGAAACGTAATGAGCATATTAGTTTTGAGATTTGAGATATAATATAACTGTCATGCATTCTCGTCTCGTGAGGTACATTTCGTTACTTGTGATTTTTGCTCTAACCAGCACGACTCTTTTTGGGTGCTCGAAGAAGGGTACAACAGGACCGTCATCCAACGCAGGCACCGTTACCCTGACAATTTGGCGTTCTCAAGATAGCGCCGATTCTTTCGAACAGCTAATTAAAAATTACCAGCAAGAACACAAAAACGTAAATATTAACTATGTTTATAAGGAATCTTGGAAGGACAATCCCTCACAATATCTCCAAGAAACCATCGATGCACTCGCCACCGGCAAAGGCCCCGATATATGGTCGGTAAGAAATGATTGGTTAGCCGCTCAATATCAAAAGACAATACCTATCGCTGATGGTGCATTGGCTAAATCCGGCTACGTTAAAGACGTTGCCACCGACGGCAAAACTAACGCTCAGATTGTCAAATCAATTTTCGTGCCAACTGTTTATGATGATGCCGTTTTTGGCGGCAAGGTCTATGGACTACCACTTTTTACAGACTCCATGGCTCTTTACGTCAACAAAACAATTATGGAAAAAGCTATTGAAGAAGTCACCAGTTCCAATAGTGTCTCAAGCCGATTATTACCCAAAGAGGTGACGACTCTCAGGAAGATTTTATCAAGCGGCCCTAAGGACTGGACTGAATTGGTCAAAATAGTGCCCTACCTCACCGTAAAACAGGGAAATACCGTTAGCCGTTCAGCTATCGCTCTCGGTTTGGGTGAAAACATTGAACAATCCGCAAATATTATCAGCTCTCTCATGCTCCAAAACGGTACCGAGATAGTATCGCCTGATAGACTCAGCGCGTATTTCCAGAACGCCCAAACCACCTCGACCGGCGGAAGTGCCTACACTGGTCGTGCGGCAATTGATTTCTATACCGGTTTTGCCACCCCAGGCAAGTCTGTATACACCTGGAACCGCGATTTTTCGACATCCGCTCGGCAAGCCTTCCTTGACAATAAACTGGCCATGCTTGTCGACGATTCTCAGTTCTACTCCACCATCAAATCAAGCCAAGCAAAATATTCTTTCGATGTTATCCCTTTGCCTCAGTTAAGCACAGACAACCCTCGAACTTATGCATCTTATTGGCTTGAAACCGTCACCAGCAATTCCAAAAATAGCGCTCAAGCATGGGATTTCCTGGCCTACGCCACAACCAATGGCAGCAACAACCAGGCTTACCTATCAAATACAAAAAAGGCACCAGCCCTTCTTTCCAAAACAGAAGATTTTCATAGCGATGCAGCAGGACTAAGTGTTTTTAAAGCGCAAGCCCGTATTGCTCGCAGCTGGTACAAAGGTCCCCAACCCAACACAGCTGATATGATATTGGCTCAATGGGCCGATAATATCGTGATTAACGGCAAAACAAATACCGAGGCCACCTCCGTGGCCGCGGGCCAATTAACTACTATGCTTCAAAGCGTAACACCACCACCGGCTGCCGACGTTGCAACCAGCACAACCACAACAACTAATAAATAATCTTAAATGTCAAATCGCAAATCTCAAAACCAAATCTGTAAATCTTAAAGCTTTGAGATAAGAAGATTTAGTTTTAACATTTAACATTTGAATTTTGATATTGGAAGTATGAATATTTATTGCAATATTTTTAATTTTATTGTTGGCGCCACACCAGCATACGCTCAAGACCCTTTTAAGGGCGTTACTAGCGAGTTTTACAAGTACTACACCAACTTGATAGTGCCCGTTGGTATTGTTCTGGCGGTCGTTGTTATTGTCTACGCAGGCATTGTCTACGCTAGCTCACAAGGGCAGCCAGACAAACTTGGGCTAGCCAAAGAACTGATTGTCGGAGCACTAATAGGCTTGTTAATTCTGCTCTCAGCCGGTTGGATTGTTGCTCAAGTGGTTGGTTAAAAAATACTCACATAAGCAATAAACATCTGAGTTAGCTGACAACAAAACTGCCGCGCCCTAGGGCGCGGCAGCTAGTTAACTATGACGCTTTACCCTTAGGTCAAGTTACCAGTTTCAGCAGTGTTGATGACAGTATTGTAGATAACCAATGCAAGCACAACAATGACAATTCCGATAATCGCATTTGTTATAGCCGTTCTACCTTTGCTCGCTTTTTCAGCATCTCCACCGGCAGTAATGTACAGAACACCTCCGTAAATCAAGTAAATTACTGCCAGCAAACCAATCACCCATAGGAAAATGTTAATAAAAGAATAGATATAGTCCTTAATACCCGTTGTACCCCCAATAGGTGTTATCCCTTGGATGTTGTTGATCGATGACGCCTGAGCGGCTGCGCTCTGTACCATCAACATCGACATTGTCGCACCGGTTCCTACGGTAGTTGCTACTTTCCTGAGCGAAAACTTCATATTCCTCCTGTTCAATTGTAAATTATTACTATTGTATCAAATACACATTGCGATGCAAATATATCATACCACAAATATATACGCTATCGGTTGGGACATATAAACGAACCACCCAAGCTGGGGTCAACGCAATTCATCACTGTATTGTAAATAATGAAACTGAGCGTAATAACCACAATGGCGATTACTGAATACATTATAACACGTTTCGCCTTCTGAGCCTTTTCAGGATCTCCGCCGGAGGTAATATATAGGTATCCTCCGTAAATGATTGCGATAACAGCTGCAATTCCGGCCAGTGGTAATATTATCGTGTTCAACGCATTACCTAAAAATTGATCCGGCAATTGGTTTAATGAAGCCTGTGTTCCCTGTCTATTGGTAGGGTTGAGTGAGTCAGAAAAGCTTTTAAAGTCATCAACAAATGCCATTATATTTTCCTACAATTCGTTTCTTAATTGATTCGTATATTGGAATGCGCCAAGCCCGCCGACCCACCAGTTGACTATCAGCCAGGCGGCTCCTACCACGAGCGCACCGATTACAGCCCAGATAATTGTTGTTTTCCCCTTGGCTGCTTTTTCTTCGCTACCATAAGCGGTGAAATATAGTATTGAACCATATATCCCAAAGCCGATAATCACAAATGCCGCAATCGGGATGATATAGGTGCTCAGTGCACTACCAATAACTTCTTTGACCGTTGACCCAACGGTAGCCGGGTCAAGGCTATCGGACGCCCCGCTTTGGTTTAATTTGTCGATATTACTGCTGTCAAACAGTGCCATTTTTCTCCTAAAAAATCGGTTGCCCGGTTATTATACTCATTGCCGCCCGAACAATCACTAGGAATAGCAGCGCCAATACAATTCCCACTATAGCCCATGTAATTGTCTTTTTGCCAGCCTCGGCACGCGTCTCGTCACCGCCAGCAAGGAGATACTGCCATGCTCCAACAATCAGCGCTAAAAACGCCAAACCACCAGCTATTTCAAAAAATCGTTCCAATATAGTTGCCAAAAGCGAACTCAAGTCGCTCTGCCCCAGGGGACCGACGGCCTGACCAGCTGCCTGACCAGGAACATCCCATCCGGTAAAGTCTTTATAA
>CAYUJF010000010.1:0-7083 GCA_964445015.1 uncultured Candidatus Saccharibacteria bacterium | reverse complement strand
CAATAGCTTTGGTGAATAGCCATTCCCAAACCTTGTTCATAATATTATTATACAGCATTATCTCAAAACTCAAATGTCAAATTTAAAAACTAAATCTAATTATCTGAAATCTGATTAGCTTTGAGATTACCAGATATGGATTTGACATTTGAGATTTAACATTTAACATTTTCACTACACATCTTACCCGAAAAGTAGTACCCTATTAGTAGGTACAAATATCAATAAACGAGGTGAACAATGCCTATTAAAAAGCTCATTATACCAGTAGCAGGGTATGGCACACGTTATCTTCCCTATACCAAAGCAGCGCCCAAAGAAATGCTGCCGATTGTTGACAAGCCGGTCATTCAATTGATTTGCGAAGACGCAGTAAAGGCAGGCATTGAACAAATCATCTTGGTGACGGGGGCTAACAAGCGCGCTATCGAAGACCATTTTGATTATAACTTCGAACTCGAATATAAGTTGCAACAAGCTGGCAAAACAGAACAATACGAGGACATCCGCCGCATCGCCCGGATGGCCCGTTTTATATACGTTCGCCAAAAAGAACCGCTGGGCAATGGCCATGCCATTTTACAGGCCCGGGAATTGGTTGATGATGAACCTTTTGCGGTAGTCTGGGGTGATGAGTTTCACGTTGCCGAAAAACCGCACTTGGAGCAGTTAATCGACGTTTATAAAAAATATCAAAAACCGGTTATATCACTTATCAAATCACCTGAAGACAAGCACGCCAATTATTGCAATAGCTATGGTTGCGCCGATTCCGAAGAACTAGAAGATGGCACATACAAAATCAACAATATCATCGAAAAACCGGGTGTTGAAAAAGCTCCCAGCAATCTATTCTCGATGGGCGGCTATATCTTCACTCCAAGAATCATGGAAATCTTGGCCGAAACCGAACCGGGCAAAGGTGGTGAGATCTGGTTGGCCGATGCTTTGGCTCGCGCTGTTAAGGAAGATGAGGTCTACGGAAAACTGATCGAATCGAAATATTACGATACAGGTAGCAAGCTTGGTTTCCTACAAGCTACCGTTGATTCTGCGTTGAAACGTGACGACCTTAAGGATGATTTTAAAAAATACTTAAGCGAACTATCTCTCTAAAACTGACCTGTGTTGGGACGTGCGGGTGCCGAGCGAAGATCACTCGGCACCCGCGGGCATGAAGAAGACGAGCTTCTTGATAAACTCGAAGAAGCGGTGTAGGCCGTAGTAGCTTAGGACGGCCTTGGGGAAGCCGACGAACCGGGCCGCGAGGCGCTCGACGAGCGTCCGCCGGAACCGGTAGTACTGGACCTCGACGTCCAGGCCGCGGAAGATCCGCGGAACCAGGAAGTTGATGGTGCGCCTTCGAGCGAAGTCGGCGAAGATGACAATCTTCACGTTGCGCCAGTTCGGCGCCTGGTCATCGAGCAGGTCGCTCGCCGCGACCATGTTGCCCATGGTGTCGACCGAACCCTCCTCGAGCAGCATTCGGCCGAGGTTGCGGGTGCTCTTGCGATTCAGCAGGCGTCGCAGGACACCGGCCTCCGACTCCTTGGGTTGCTTGCGGTCGGTGTAGCCGCCGCAGAGCACTGTGTGCGAGAAGCCGCCGAGCCGGCGAGCCTCCTTCTCGACCTCCTGCTGAAACTTACCGTACTTCCTCTCATCAGTGCCGTAGCCGAGCACGATCCCGATCACCATGGCTCTGCGCCTCCGGTCTCTCAAGTTGCGTCCCTCCAACAGAATACTCTATCACAGTTTCTCGGTTAAATCAAGGCTTTTTGTCTTGATTTTTTGGATAATTTAGTCTATAATGATAGCAAGTCGTCGGGAACTGTCTCGACGTGAACGCTAACAACCCGGGAGGTGTACGCCGTGACCGCACTCGCGACCATCATCAACATCGCCCTCGTCTGGACGGGAGTGATGTTCGTCATCGTGCTGCTCTGGAACGCTCTCCTCGGCTTCGGCCGGGCAGTATCGTCTCGCGCTATCAGCCGTCGCATGGCCGCAATGGAGGCGGGCGCGGCTGAGGTCAGGTTCGTAGAGGTTCCCTACCACGACGGCGAGAGGAGGATCTTCCTCTACACCGGATGGGATGGGAATCCTGAGATGTTCCGTCTTGAGCTTGAGTACTTCTTGGCAGTACGCGATGTGCGTCTGCTGGGAACTGGCCACAGTTCGGCCGGACCCATCATCTCCGTCACCGATCCACCGCCACCCGCACCAACTGATGACCCGCAGATCGTCATCCTCTCCGACTGGCATGCTCGTAAGCGCCGCGAAGGGGGATCGGTCAGTCAGTAGCACAGCACTCGCTCGCATAGCAGCCGCAGAGGACTCGCACGTCCCTGCGGCTGTTCTCGTTTATACCCTACTTCCCCCTATAAATAATTTTTTCAATGGCCGGCCGGCCCAGGGCGGCATTGATTTTCGAAATTAGTTCACTATTTTTACGTCTTAAAAAGAAAAGGGCTGGGCCGGCCGGCACCTCAATCTTAAGCCGTCCTTCTCGAAAAGAAATGGCATTAAACTCCCCTGCCGATACCTTGTTAGCCGCTTCAACAATCTGCGAACTCGACAACACTCGCCCCAACCCGTGACGGTTCTCAAACGATTTAGTTAAATTGGATATTTTGTCCATTTTGTTCACAATATCGAAATTATAATTTCGAAATTCGAAAGAATGTTTAATAAATTAATGATTTAAACATTAGAATTTATTTCTGATTTCGTGCTTCGTGATTCGGATTTTATGTCGATTATTGTTGCCCTATCAATAATCGACTCCGGAATATACTCTGCATCGGTAGCTGTAATTATTGTCTGGGCGCCATCGATTAAATCAAGCAGAGCTTCAGAATGTTTCTTGTCTAATTCGGCAAAAACATCGTCGAGCAGCAGCACAGGCATTTCACCGCGCTCCCGGCGCAAAATCTCCATCTCGGCCATTTTGAGCGCCAGGACAATGGTTCTAACTTCTCCCCTGCTCGAAACATCGCGAACCTCATTGCCATCAATCATCAACCTCCAGTCGTCGCGGTGCGGCCCCACGGTAGTACTTTTTTCGCGCGTATCTCGCTCCAAACGAGCCGTCAATTCTTCTTCGTACTTACTGGCATCGTCAATAGTTGAATGATATTGCAATACCAATTTTCGATTACTGCCATTAATTTTTTTGAGGTTGTCAGACAGCTTACTATTTATCTCCTTCACCGTCTTCTGTCGCGCCGCTAAAATCTTCTTCCCAAGTTTCGATAGCTCCTTATCCCAAAACTCCATCTCTTTGGCATCAAATTTCTTCAAATACGCTCGTTCCAGCAATCTATTGCGTGCTTTGACTACTTTGTGATACTTGACGAGTGTTGATAAATATTTTAATTCGAGTTCAGATAAGAAGATATCTAAGTACCGACGACGACGTCCCGGTGAATCGTAAGGTAACTGCATAATCTCCGGCGCGAAAATAATAGACGGCAGTTTGCCAACCAAAAGAGATATAGGCACCTGACTATCTTTTACAAAAGCCGTTTTCTTATCACCACTTTGCGCTAATGCCAGATTAGTCCCCCCTCCACTATCCATAACAACATCAATACTTACCCTGGCAACATCCTCTCCCCACCTTAAAACCTCGCTATCCCTTCTTGACCTATACGATCTGCAGACACTCATCATATAAACCGATTCAAGAATGTTTGTCTTACCTGCTCCATTTGGACCCTTAAGTATTGTAATATCTCCCAATTCTAATTGGGTTTTTGTGTGATTTCTAAAGTTTGTCAATTTTATATTGTCTATACGCATTAATTAAAGACTAATATTAATTTGTTTATAAATACAGTAGTAGTAATAATAGTGTGGATATCGACATAATAATCTTGTCGAGCCAGTGCATAAATAGTGGGTAATATGTTGATGATGTGATGATAATTATTGACGATGATTAAATGGTGTCTTAGTTATTAACAAATTATCAACCTCTAACTTCTAACCCATTCACGCCTACACAAGCAATGAAAAGTTATCCACAAGTTATGCACCGGCCGCTTCTTGCCAATAGGTCGATAATATGTGATAACTGGTATAGAAGGTGGGAGAAAGAAGGGAAAAATGAAAATAGAATGTACACAGGCTAACTTACAAAGAGGTCTTGGACTGGTCGGACGAATGGTGGGTACGCGAGCTACTTTGCCCGTGCTGGCAAACATTTTATTTAAGACAGAAAAAGGACGGTTGCAGTTATCGGCTACCGACTTGGAGATGGGAATTAGTACATTCATCGGCGCCAAGGTTGATAAAGAAGGTTCGGTGACTTTGCCGGCGCGACTGCTAACAGAATTTATTTCCACTAATACCGATGAAAAAATGACCATCGAAGTCAATGACAATGATGCAGTCAGTTATTCGAAACATTACAAGGCTACCATCAAAGGAATTGCCGCTTCAGAGTTCCCGACAATCCCCGAAATTTCTCCGGAGTTCGAAGCCGAGATCAACGGTAACGACTTCAAGACGGCCATAACCCAAACAGTTTTCGCTGCCGCGCTCGATGAAACCAGGCCTGTGTTGGCCGGAGTCCTACTTAAGGCCAGCGGGCAGGAATTTAAAATGGCGGCCACCGATAGTTTTCGGTTGACGGAAAAAACTTTAAAGCTCGACAAGAAACTTTCAAAAGAAACGCAGGTCGTGGTACCGGCGCGGACAATGATCGAACTCATGAGACTCATTGAAGATGCCGGCGGCAATATCAGATTAACCGTTGGTGAAAACCAAGTCGCCTTCAGCTTCGGCGAAGTATATTTAGTAAGTCGCGTTATCGAAGGGGCCTTCCCTGATTATGAGCAGATAGTACCGCAAACAATACCGACACACTCCAAAGTTGATAGGGTAGAGTTGGCCAATGCCATGAAGATGTCAACGTTATTTGCCCGTGACAGTGCCAACAATATCAAAATGAAAGTATCATCCAAGGAAATCGAAGTTCTGGCCACTTCGCCGCAGCTGGGGGAGAATACTTCGAAGATTCCGGCTGATACTAAGGGTGAAGAACTTGATATCGCATTTAACGCCAAATACATTCTAGATATCCTGATGGTCATGGGCGGCAAGCAAGTCGATCTCGGATTTGTGGGAAAACTTAACCCATGTGTCATTCAGGACGCAACCGATAAGTCGTATCTTGCTATCGTAATGCCTCTGCGAATGGAAACGTAGAAAACCGCAGGTTTTCTACAAGTCTAAAGTAGAAAGTAGAAGGTATAAGGTTTTGAATTCGCTTTTAACTTTGAACCTTAAACTTTTAACAATCTTTATTGTGCTATAATTGTAAGTGAAGCATAAAGGGTCGCCCTTCGCCCAAAGAAAAACGAATGGGCTTCGGAGCGATTATCCAGTTCGCATCTTGTTACGATGCTTGCTGGTATAAGGAAATTATAGTGATGGAAGATCAAAACAAAAACCAAATGGAGACGGGCACCGACTGGCTAGAGGAGTACGAAGGACAGCTGGCTATTGACGTGTATCAAACTCCCGACGCAGTTATTATTAAAGCTCCTATTGCCGGTGTTAAACCAGAAGATTTGGATATTGATATTAACGATGAAGTAGTCACGATTCGTGGTACCAGGAAGAGTGTCGGCGAGGTTGAGAAAGAGCATTTCTACGTCCAAGAGTGCTACTGGGGCGCCTTTTCACGCAGTTATGTTTTACCGATTGCTGTTGACCCGTCCGGCTCCAATGCGGCGCTCAAAGACGGTATTTTGACTATTACGATACCGAAACAGGAACGCACCAAAACCCACAAGATTTCCATAAAAACGGAATAGTAACCAAATTATTCTAATTTCACTAATTGCTCGAATTATTCTAATGAAACACCAAATCCCAAATCCTAATTGGGACTTTCTATTGTCGGGATTTCTTTAGAGTAATTAGGTTAATTAGATTAATTAGTGTAATTCTAATTGCTGTGGATTCTTTCTTTGATTGAGATCAAATTTCTCTTCAAGACAGGATCTTTGATGAGATTTTTTTCGATGGCCTTGGCGCCATGCATACAGGTTGAATGGTTCCTGTCGCCCAACTCTTTTCCGACAAGTGAGAATGATAAGCCAAGTTCATGAC
Source organism: uncultured Candidatus Saccharibacteria bacterium (assembly GCA_964445015.1). Lineage (GTDB taxonomy): Bacteria > Patescibacteriota > UBA1384 > UBA1384 > UBA1384 > CAYUJF01. The sequence goes on along the minus strand of CAYUJF010000010.1, from coordinate 963 downwards.
GCAATAAGTACATAGCGACCTGCCGAGCTTGCGCTACCATCTTGTCCCTTTTCTGAGCGAGGATGTCGGAAATGGGAATATTGTAATATTTACTAATCGCTTCCATAACCTTATCGACAGAAGTGTTGTCGTTTATGGGAGTGAACATATCTCTAAGCAACTCATCGCACAGAGCCACTGTCGGAGCTTCTTTGTAGAGGTCGGCGTGGGTAGTGATTTTGTGGAGAGCGCCGGTCAAGATTCTGACATTGGAATGGATGTTTTCGGCAATATAAAGGATGACATCATCATCAAAATTGACCTTGGACTGGTCGGCTTTATTTCTTAAAATGGCGATACGAGTTTCAAGGTCCGGCGGTTGAATGTCGGTCAAAAGTCCCGAACCCAAACGACTTTTAAGCCTTTCTTCAAGAGCGGTGATATCTTTGGGGGGCTTGTCGGCGGTGGTGATAATCTGCCTGTTGGTTTGATGCAGAGTGTTATAAGTGTGGAAGAACTCTTCCTGCGAACCTTCTTTGTTGGCCAAAAACTGAATGTCGTCGATGATAAGTACGTCGATATCTCGGTAGCTCTTCTTGAACTCCTTCATTTTGCCGGAAGAAATCGATGTCACAAAATCGTTGGTGAAGGTTTCACAGGGGACATAGACCACTTTTTTTGATTTATCGCGTTTGAGAATCTCATTACCAACGGCCTGCGCCAAGTGCGTTTTACCGAGCCCTACACCGCCGTAGATAAATAGGGGATTGTGAAGCTCCCCTGGTTTATCGGCCACGGCCTGGGCCGCCGCCGCCGCGAACTTGTTGGTGTTACCAACAACAAACTTATCGAAAGTGTATTGAGCTCCGAGATTGGACTGGTCGTGGTTCTCGGCGGCGGCGGCTTGTTTGCGCGGCGGCGCCGAGATTATTTTGGGTGGAGTATCTCCTTTTGACGCCACCACAAACTCAACCTTTTGGGCTT
>CAYUJF010000009.1:5497-13529 GCA_964445015.1 uncultured Candidatus Saccharibacteria bacterium | reverse complement strand
AGCACCCTGTTTTAAAGCAGAACCTAAACCCATCAAGGCATATCCAAATACTAACCAATAAAAACCTTTGGCCAAAGCAAATAATATCGTACCAGCCAAAAACAATACCCCACCACAGAAAATAGATAGCTTATTGCCATATCTATCAGCAAAAATACCTGCTGGAATATTACCAAGAGTGGAAAAAACTAACCATGCCGACACAACCAAAGAAATTTGGCTCAAATCCAATCCTAAATACAACATATACAAAACAGACACACCAATACTAAAACTAACATCGTTAGTCATCATAACCAAAGTCAATTTCCAAATATTCCCCTGGTATTTTTGTTGCATGTTTTTAAATTAATTTTATAAAAAAGACCCTAGATAAAGGTCTTTTTTGAAAAACTCCGGGACTTGGATTCGAACCAAGATTGATGGCTTCAAAGGCCACTGTCCTACCATTAGACGATCCCGGATTACTTATAACCATTATCGGCCCGAGGCCGGACCGGATAACAGATGTATTAAACCATAAACCAGCGATTATTTCAATTCACTTCTCTATATTTATTGACAGATACAGAGTTACGGAAGGTATCCATTATGCCCGTTTTCCATTGAATATCTTTATAAAATGTGTTAGAATTTCCCTCGTGTTGGGCCAGTGTGCAAGGAGAGGAGTATGATTTGCCCGACGGACGTAAGCGCCAACCCTCCCACCGTTTCCGCGTATGTGCGCTGTTCGGCCATCACGGGAGGGTATTCGTCAAGACCCGGGAGGATGGGACCAAGATCTTCTTCTGTCCCGTCTGCTTCAGCCAGGGTGTCGCCACCAGTCCAACCTAGCGCGCGAGGGCGGCCACGGAGGCCGCCCTCTTCCCTTTTTTGAGCACCATTCAATTTGTATCGATTTGTAGTAATATATATGTAGGTAGACGATACAATAATTTAAGGAGGTATATGAAAAAGATCTTAGCAGTTTTTGGAGTGCTGGCTGTAATGGCACTGGCGCTAACCGGGTGCACCAAGAAGACTACCACGGGTACCACCAGTACCGAAACGCCTCCACCGCCGCCGGCCGATAGCGCCATTCCTGCTGATACCGCAGAATAAGAACAAGGTTTAAAAACGCTCGGTGCAACGCCGGGTGTTTTTAATAGTGCATCCCTCAAGAGTAGATTTACGTAGCATCAAATTGCGTAAAACTTGACAACTGGTAATATAAGGAAAGATAATAATTACTGAAGTGATAACCATATAGAGAGGAGGTGATTTCACATGGCATACAGCGTAAAGAGTAAGAAATCAGGTGAAACCTATTACTTGCACTCCAAGGATGTAACCTTGAGAGGCGGCCGCAAGCAGACAATTTATTTCTTCGCTCGAACAGAAAAAGCAGGCGCAATGGATGAACTCCCAGAAGGATACGTAACAATGGAGAATAAGAGAACCGGTCTGCCGATGCTTAAGAAAGGTTAAGCAAATTTTCTTTAGTGGCTCTTTGACCCACATTTTGCCACTTACCAAAAATTCCCCATCCGGGGAGTTTTTGGTTAGAAAAGTTGCAGGCAAATATGGCTTAAAATACCTTGATTTTACGCCCTTTCTGTGCCAGAATTGTAGCTATGAACCAAAGAGGTTTTTTATTCAGTGTCATGGCCTTACCAATCGATATCGCCGCGTGGTTGGGCGGATACATTCTGGCCTATTTTTTCAGGGCTAACTTAGAAATAGTACCGGTTTCTTATATCTGGCCTTTTTGGCAGTATTTTCAATTTATAATTTTTCTCTTACCGTTATTCCTATTAACAATGACCCTGGAAGGACTATATAATTACCGCTACGCCAAAAAGGGGTTTGGGTTAATTTCGAGCATTTTTATTGCTGCCAGTGCCGCCGTTATGTATGTCGTACTCTGGGTATTCTTCACTCGTGGCGTTTTCTTTTCCAGATTACTCATTGTCTATGCTTGGCTTTTCAGTTTTATTTTACTGGTTTTCGGCCGCTGGCTTCTCCAGCTATTGCGCAGCTACCTTCTGTCCCGCAGAATCGGGTTGCGTACAATGATAGTATTCGGTTCTCCAGAGGCGGCGCTGGCAGCGGTGACTCCTCTGATTAACAGCCCAAAATATGGCTATCGCCTGTCGGGCCTTGTTGGCAATATTAACCCCGGCAACAACTACCCTATTAAATACCTTGGAGATATCGATAGACTTTCTCAGATTATCAAAAAGAATAAAGCCGATGATTTAATGATTGTCGAGTCAAATCTGAGACAGTCGGTCCTTTCCGAAATCGCATCGGTTGCTCGCGACACAAGAGTGACCCTTCGTTTTACACCGAGCGCCATGCAACTTGGCGGACGGAATATTGCCTCATCTACCTTAGCTGGGCTACCAACAATCGAGATTCTCGAGACGCCACTTGAAGGATGGGGTCGAATTGCGAAGAGATTTTTTGACATTTTAGGTTCGCTACTATTTATTGTGCTATTTTCGTGGCTCTATCTTATTGTTGCAATTATCGTCAAACTGACATCTAAAGGTCCGATCTTTTTTAAAGATGTTCGTATTGGTGACAAGGGCGAATTTTCTCTCTATAAATTCAGAACGTTTAAGATTGAATACTGCACGGGCCGTGAGTATGGTGGCAAAAAAGCCGAAGAGTACGAAAACGAGCTTATTAAAAATCGTAATACTCGGGTCGGGCCAATCCCGAAGATCAAAAATGACCCAAGAGTAACAAGTGTCGGGAATATATTGCGAAAACTGAGCTTGGATGAGTTGCCACAGTTCTTTAACGCCTTAAAGGGTGATATGAGCATTGTCGGGCCACGTCCACACAGGCCCAAGGAAATCTCACACTACAAAGACCAGCATAAAAAGCTTCTTATTATTAAACCGGGCATTACGGGCATGGCACAAATCTCCGGACGAAGTGATTTGGATTTCGATAAAGAGGCGGAACTTGATATATACTACATCAACAACTGGTCACTCTGGCTCGATGTCCAAATTTTAGCATTGACTGTTGTTGTGGTTTTGAAGCTCAGGGGTGCATATTAGATACGTGTTAAAATATACTCACAATGGGAAGTAAAAATATTAAAGTTGCGATCGTTGCCGACTGGATCACTAATCCAGGTGGTGATGACAAGGTGTTATGGGCTTTACACGAGCTATTCCCAGATGCGCCGATTTTTACTACTATTTTCAATAAAAACAAAATGCCTCACTACGAGGCTTGCGATGTTCGCACCAGTTTCTTACAAAAAATGCCTTTCGCTCATCGAAAATCACAGCTCTATATTCCCTTCATGACTTATGCCTTAACTCGATTTGACTTCAGTGGTTTCGATCTGATTATCTCGAGCTCACATACCATCGGGAAAAATATTCGGGTTCCAGAAAATTGCACGCATATTTGCTATTGTCACACACCTCTGCGTTATGTTTGGGCACCAGAGATCGATGACATCTCCAAACGCGTCAAACTCGGCCCTTTCAAGGATTTATTACTACGCCGTCTCAAAAGGCAAGACCTGGAATTCGTAGATAATGTTGACCTTTTTATTGCCAACTCAAACACCATCAAGGATAGAATTTCCAAAGCTTATCATCGAAACGCAGAAGTAGTGTATCCGCCGGTGGAGGTAGATAGGTTCACACCAGGCAAAGAGACTAAAAAAAGTAATTACTACCTCTGCGCCGGCCGGTTAATATATTACAAAAAAACCGATATTGTAATACGAGCGTTCAACAAGTTAGTAAAGAGATTGCTAGTATCTGGCACCGGACCCGAAGAGGAGCATTTAAAGAATATCGCCAAAGACAATGTTGAGTTTTTAGGTTTCACACCTGACCGTAAATTGATAGAATTAATGCAAGGAGCAAAAGGGCTGATGTTTGCAGCCGATGAAGATTTTGGCATTGTTCCAGTGGAAGCAATGGCAGCCGGAACACCTGTTATAGCTTTTGGCAAAGGTGGCGCCACTGAAACAATTGTCGACGGAGTAACTGGAGCATTCTTTGAAAAACAGACTCCGGACTCCATTGTGCAAGCAATTAACAGGTTCGAAAAAATGAAAATTAGTTCTGCAAGCTGTCTTGATCGGGCTCAAAAATTTACTAAGAATATTTTTAATGAGAAAATGAAAAAAATAATTTCAAATATCCGAAAGGAGATCGAATGAACTTGCGTGAATTTCTCGAGGCCCTGAAAAAACATTTTTGGGTCTTACTCGCATTAATCATAGTATTGGCTGCAGCCGGTCTGATTGCTACCTGGCGTTTACCCCAGACCTACGAAGCCGGTAGTCTTGCTACGGCGGTTCGAACCAGCACAACAAGCCAGAGTGACGTCAATTACTACCTATACGATGATTACTACTCAATCCAGTCGGGCGCTTTTATTGCCGATAACATTGTCAGCTGGTTGGCCAGCGCTCCTTCGGTCGTATCAATTTATGAGTCCTCGAACGTTCCACTGCCAACAAAGAATATGAAAGCGCTTGGCAAAATATTTGAAGCCAAAAAGCTCAGCGCTACCAGCAATGTCGTTACCTATAAAACTTCCAATACCAACCCCGACGAAGGCAAGAAATTAATCGAGTCAGCCAATAAGTTCATCTCGCAGCAGGTTGCAGAAATTAATAATAAACAAAGAGAGCAGGGTTCGCAGTTCGTTCTTAACTTCTCCGACATCGCTGTTGTCAAAGCTCCTAAGGCGTACGCTTTAAATGGTTTTCTCGGCGGTCTCCTTGGCCTGTTGATTGGCCTTGTATACGTCGCCTATAAGAAAAGCGATCAGACGAAATAGCACAGGAGGTCTATTATTTCCACACGGAAGAAGTCAGAGTCATTAACTGATGCTGATGTTTTTAGTAGGGCAATTAGTAGATATCGCCGCAATAAAAAACTTCATGCAATTTTACGGTCGGTTTTATTGGTGGCAGTGATATTATCTGCTCTGTACCTTGCCACAATCTACACACCCCTAAAAACAATTGCTGACTTGGCTAGAGTGACCTTTGGTCAAAAATATCTGCTTATTCTGGCTAACGATGCCGAGTTACGCCCCTCCGGTGGCTTCATTGGTAGCTTTGCCATTATTGACGCCCGGGGAATTATTCCCAAGGTCAGCCGGATTGAAACAAATGTTTATACACAAGACAACTTATTTGAAAGTAAGAGTTTCGTAGCAACACCCCAACCGCTCGAAGCTAATTTGGGCAAGGATAAGTCCTGGACATTACACGATAGTAACTGGGATCCGGATTTTCCTACCGCCGCTCAGTATATAAAATGGTTCTACACCCAAGAATATTCCGATGACATTGACGGCGTCATCCTCGTTAATACCAAGTCGGTCAAGAGACTACTGCAATATACCGGCCCAATAAGAAATCAGGACTATGAGCAAGATTTGAGTGCTGAGAATATCTATGAATCGTTGAGTAATTCCGTCGAGAATGATTACTGGGCGGATCCACGCAATGAGGAGATCAATCAACCTAAAACAGTTCTCGCCGCTTATGAACCGCTACTGCTTAAGAAAACAATTGCATTGCCCCTGGGGCAGATAATCAAATTCACCCGTGAAACGCTCGAGGGCAAGGAGATTGTTTTGTGGAACAGAGACTCAAGTCGCGAGTCATTAATCCAGCACAACGGCTGGTCCGGAACCGTAGCCGGGCAGCACCCCTTTGCTGCCGCCATCAACGCGACCGTCGGGACGAAGACCAATCATAATCTTCATGACACTCTGTCGATTAAATATAATTCGTCCTCTCAAGACATCGAAATTATCGAGACAAGGGCTCAAAGTGCACCAGCAGGTAGTTTTGGCAGTGGCGAAAATATCAGCTTCGCTCAGATTATCCTGCCACCATCCGCGGATTATAAATCATTCGTGGTGAATGGCACCGAGAATGTCGACAAGGCCTACCGCGAAAACAATAATCGATTCTCTTCGATTGGAAAATGGGTAAAAATCGACAGCGCCCACCCCCTGTCAATCACCGCCAAGGCCGTCTTGCCTAAAAATACCAACAAGTCTTTCTGCCTATACAAGCAAATAGGCAGTCAAAACGCTGAGGTTGTAATAAATATTAATGATGCTATCGTTTATAATGGCACACTCGAAAAGGACATTTGCATAGGTTTTAATACTTGAGTAGTAGTGATATAATAACAGAGTAATAATACTTGTCGCAGGGGGCCTTTGCGATATTTGTCGTCAGTCCCCCACATAGATTTATTATGGAAAATAATCAAAACAATTACACCGCTAAAGATATTACCGTCCTTGAAGGGCTGGAGCCAGTTAGAAAAAGACCTGGCATGTATATCGGCGGCACCGGCATTGAAGGGCTTCACCACTTGGTTTGGGAAGTGCTTGACAATGCCATCGATGAAGCGCTGGCCGGCGCGGCCAAAAACATTGTTGTCAGCTTACTAAAAGACAATAAGGTGTCAGTATCCGATGACGGTCGTGGTATTCCGACCGACGTCCATCCACAGACTAAAAAATCCGCTCTGGAAACAGTCATGACTACTCTCCATGCAGGTGGAAAGTTCGGTGGAGGCGGATATAAAGTATCAGGCGGTCTTCATGGTGTTGGTGTGTCGGTGGTAAATGCGCTGTCGTCACATTTGCATGCTGAAATTCACAAGGATGGCAAAATCTTCACCCAAGAATATAAGCGAGGGGTACCAGTCACGCCGGCGAAGGCAACCGGAACAACCGATAAGCACGGCACGATTATTACATTCGAGCCAGACAAGGAGATATTTCCGGTCGTTGAATTCAACTGGGATACTATCGCTCAGCGTTGCCGCCAGCAGTCTTATTTAACCAAGGGAATTAGAATAACACTGGAAGACAAGCGAGAGGGCGACTTTACTAATCCAAAAAGTTATTCTTTTCATTTCGAGGGAGGAATTGCTTCGTATGTTCGATATATCGACCTTCATCGCAAACCGCTTCACGACCCAATTTATGTATCAAAAGTTGTCGATGATCTCTCTATTGAAGTAGCCGTCGGCTATACCGAAGACTACAACGAACACGTTTATACCTTTGCCAACAACATCAACACGCTTGAGGGTGGTACACACTTAACTGGCTTCAGAACCGCTCTTACCAGAGTGCTGAACGACTACGCAAAGAAGAATGACTTTCTTAAAGGCTTGCCAGCCGGTCTTTCCGGCGATGATACTCGCGAAGGCTTGACCGCTATCATATCTGTTAAACTCGGCAATCCACAGTTCGAGGGGCAAACGAAATCCAAGCTCGGCAACCCTGAAGTCAAACATCGAGTCGAAGCTGCTGTTGGCAGTGAGTTGGCAGTATATTTCGAGGAGCACCCCAAAGATGTCCGTCGTATTTTGGAAAAAACACTTCTTTCCGCCAAGGCAAGACTGGCGGCCAAGGCGGCGCGCGAGACCGTTATCCGCAAGGGCGCTCTTGAGGGCATGACCCTGCCGGGTAAATTAGCTGATTGTTCGCAGAAGGATCCTGCCAAAAGCGAACTCTATATTGTTGAGGGAGATTCCGCCGGCGGTAGTGCCAAACAAGGACGAGATCGAAAATTCCAAGCCATTCTACCGCTTCGAGGTAAAATCCTTAACGTCGAGAGGGCTCGCATGGATAGGATGATCGCCAATGAAGAAATTAAATCGCTTATTATCGCCATTGGCGCGGGTATCGGTGAGGAAATCGATATTAAGAAGTTGCGTTACCATCGGATTATTATTATGACAGATGCTGATGTTGACGGCAGCCACATTAGAACCCTTCTTTTAACGTTCTTCTTCAGACATTATCGCGATATTATCGAAGAAGGTTATCTTTATATTGCACAGCCACCACTCTATATGGTGCAGCAAGGTAAAGAAAAGATTTATGCTTATACAGAAGACGACCGAGCTGAGATAATTGATGATTTCAAGAAGGCCAGCGATAAAAAGCCCATTACGACGCAACGCTATAAAGGTTTAGGAGAAATGAATCCACATCAGCTCTGGGATACAACCATGAACCC
>CAYUJF010000009.1:0-5487 GCA_964445015.1 uncultured Candidatus Saccharibacteria bacterium | reverse complement strand
GATTTTGTTGCAAGTGAAGATCAAAGATGCCGAGGCAGCTGACGAGATATTTACCACCCTTATGGGCGAAGAAGTACCGCCACGCAAACGATTCATCCAGACTCGAGCCAAGAACGTCAAAAACTTAGACATATAATAGAAACATTTGATTATGGAACCAGAAGAGAAACAACCACAAGAAGAGATCGGCTACATTAAGCCAAAGAACATCGAAACAGAGATGGAGGGCTCCTATCTCGACTATGCCATGAGCGTTATTGTCGCCAGAGCCCTGCCCGATGTCAGAGATGGCTTTAAACCAGTCCACCGACGTATTGTTTATGCCATGGGCGAAATGGGTTTAACTCACAATCACAAGTACACCAAGTGCGCCAAGATTGTGGGTGAGGTTTTAGGTAAATATCATCCGCATGGGGACTTGGCAGTTTACGACTCGCTTGTTAGAATGGCTCAAGATTTTGCGATCCGCTACAAATTGGTCAATGGACAAGGCAACTTCGGCTCGATGGACGGAGATACGGCGGCGGCCATGCGTTACACCGAAGCCAAGATGACCAAGCACTCCGAAGAAATGCTCGCCGATATCGACAAAGATACTGTTGATTTCACCGATAACTACGACGGTTCCCTTTCGGAACCGAAGATTCTGCCATCGAAACTGCCCCAATTGCTATTGAACGGTTCTGTCGGTATCGCCGTTGGTATGGCCACCAATATCCCCACCCACAACCTCGGCGAGGTGGCCGATGCGGTAATTAAATTAATCGACAATCCCGAGGCATCGGTTGAAGATCTTATGGAATGCCTTCCTGGTCCCGACTTCCCAACTGGCGGACGGATATATGGTACAGAAGGAATCAAATCGGCTTACTCGACCGGCAAAGGTAAAATAGTCATTCGGGGCGATGCGGTTATCGAGGAAAATGGCAAGGCACAAAGAATTATTATTTCCTCACTCCCCTATCAGGTTAATAAAGCTGATTTAATCACGAAAATCGCCGACCTTGTGAAACTTAAAAAAATTGAGGGTATCTCCGGTCTGCGCGATGAATCTGATAGGAACGAAGGTGTCAGAATAACCATCGACCTTAAGTCAAATTCATATCCTAAGAAGGTATTAAATCAACTTTTTGATTATACAGCTCTTCAAACCGCCTTCCACGCCAACTTCCTGGCACTCGTAAATGGAATTGAGCCGAGAATTTTGACTCTGCCGCAGCTTTTGAGCGAATTTGTTAAACACCGCCAGGTGGTTGTGAGACGAAGAACAGAGTATCTCCTTAAAAAAGCCGAGGAAAGAGCCCATATTTTAGAGGGCTTAAAAATCGCACTCGACAATATCGACGAAGTCGTCAAGACCATCAAACAATCGCCCGATAAGGACAAAGCTCAAGCAGCCTTAATGGAAAAGTTCAAACTCTCCAAGCCACAGGCCGATGCAATACTCGAAATGCGGCTCTCATCACTCGCGGCTCTTGAAAGACAGAAGATCGAGGACGAATTAGAACTCAAGCGTAAAGAGATCGCCGAATTCAAAGCAATTCTATCTGATGAAAAACGCATCCTGGAAATAGTCAAAGAAGAAACACTCGAAATTAAAGAAAATCTCGCCGATGAGAGACGCACTAAGATTATCTCCCAAGAGATCGGCGGCTTCCAAGCAGAAGACCTCATACCAAACGAAACAGTGTTAGTGACTTTAACAAAAGATAATTACATTAAGAGAATTCCGGTGTCGGCATATAAGAATCAAGGCAGAGGCGGCATTGGCGTCCAGGGTATCACTATGAAAGAAACCGACACAATTGACTTTATCGCTCAAGCTAGCACGCATGACGATATCATGTTCTTTACCGATCGAGGACGGGTTTTCACCACTAAGGTTTACGAAATACCTTCAGGTAGCCGCCAGGCAAAAGGTCAGGCTATCGTCAACGTCCTGCAGATCAGCCCTGAGGAAAAAGTAACCGCCATGGTAGTCACAAACAAAGAGTTCATCAAGCAGTCAAAATACTTCTTTATGGCTACCGAAAAGGGCGTTATAAAAAAGACTGAAATAATAAAGTATCAGAACATTCGCAAAACCGGTATCAAAGCCATTGGACTGAAAGAGGATGATAAGCTGCGTTTTGTCGGAACTTCAGACGGTAATAAAAAGATAATTCTTGTCAGTCAAAAGGGACAAGGTATTGTCTTTGAAGAAAGCCAGGTTAGGCCAATGGGGCGTTCTGCTTCTGGGGTTAGAGGCATGAAACTTAGACCAGGCGATATGATAGTTTCCATGAAAGTCATTGGAGATAGTGACGTGCTTTTAACAATTCTCGAAAATGGTTTTGGCAAAAGGACTGACATTGCCAAACACTTCAAAACCCAAAACAGGGGTGGCATGGGAGTCAGAGCCTCAAAAGTAACCGCAAAGACCGGTACTGTCGTTGAAGCCCTGGTTCTGGATGATGATAGCGGAGATCTGATAATGGTCAGCAATAGCGGGACTGTCATTAGAATTAAAGTTAAAACAGTAAAGAAATTAGGGAGAGATACCCAAGGCGTCAGACTCATGCGCCTTCGCAAAGACGATAAAGTTGCGTCGGTGACCCGAGTTATTGAAGATGCCAACACTCAAACCGTAGATACCGGCCATGCCGAAATTGCGACGGTTGATACTACCGTTGAGACCGCCGAGGAAGCTAAGAAAGAATCTTAAACTCTCCGGCGTACATAATGTCCTTGAGACCGTAAAGTTTGGAGTATAGGCTGAGATTAGCGTTAAGTCTATATTCGCTTAAATATACACCACGGCTGATCTTTTTGAACCCGCTTTGAGTGAGACGGCGACGCAGAAAATCGCGAACAGCTCGCTTTTCCTCGGGTGCCTCAACTACCACAAGGCTCATTTTGCCGTCACCCACCTTCTGTTTTGTGACAAAATCGCAGTAGATGAAAAATCGCATGGCGCCCTGAGTTGTCAGAACGAACTGTCTATCAGTGCCGTCTTGTTTATATTGAATGTATTTGCGTCTTCTAAGATAGTGGAGCGCATTGGTTAATTGTCTTACGGAATAATCCTTAGCGTAGTACTTTCGTACTGTTTCAACACCGAGATAGGTATGTTTTTTCGTCCCAGCACCAACCTGGCTCAGAAAGTATTCGCCGATGTAGTTGAGGATTTCTTTAGATAATTTCTTCATCTCTTAAATTCTTAACGAAAGTTTGAATTTTGTCAAATAACATCAACTATATCTTTGTGCAACACAACATCCGCGTAAATACCCTTGGCTGTAATTTACCTTTACTCTAGCCGCAATACCTGATAAAATACTCTTTGTCATGGCAACATATAGAAAATTCACAGTATCGAAGAAAATTAAACGCTCCGCAAAACGGCGTGGAGTTGATATTGATAGACGCGGCTCCCTGGAAAAGCAGGTTGCAGATACTCCAAAAGCTGAAATTGAACGCAAAGACGTCGTAATTCCTCAAGTCGTTCCAGTTCGAACCTTGGCTGAAGTTCTCGGCAAATCACCGATTGAGGTAGTTGGCAAATTATTTGAAAACGGCGTCGCTGCCAGTATCAACGAAAGTGTTGATTTTGATACCGCCGCGATTATCGCTGACGATTTTGGTTTTGACGCCAAAAGAGAGACTGTTAAAAAATCAACCCCCGCTACAAAACAGAAAAAATCCGAGGTCGCCGAACGTCCACCGGTAGTAACAGTTATGGGGCATGTCGATCATGGTAAAACAACACTGTTAGATGCGATCCGCTCTACCGATGTTGCATCCAAAGAATCAGGTGGCATCACTCAGCATATCGGCGCATATCAAGTTGAAGTTAGTGCCGGTGATGAAAATAAGTCTAAAACCGGCAAGAAAAAATCTAATTTACGTAAAATCACATTTCTTGATACTCCGGGCCACGAGGCTTTTTCTACCATGCGCGCTCAAGGTGCCAATGTTACAGATATTGTCATTTTAGTTGTTGCAGCCGATGATGGCGTAAAACCGCAAACTACAGAAGCAATCAGCCATGCCCGCGCTGCCGGTGTGCCAATTATTGTCGCTATAAATAAAATCGACGCTCCCGGTGCCAATGCCGAAAGAGTAAAGCGTGAGTTGGCCGACCATAATTTAGTGCCTGAGGAATGGGGTGGTAATACCCCCATGGTAGCTGTGTCAGCTAAACAAAATCAAAACATCGATGCACTTCTCGAATTGATTATTTTGACGGCCGACCTAATGGATTTGAAGGCCGATTACCATAAAACCGCCACCGCAACTATTATTGAATCTAAAATCAAGCCCGGCTTAGGCCCCGTTGCCACCGTCCTTGTTAGCAGTGGTACTCTCAAACAAGGTCAATCGATATTGGTTAACAATCAAATCGGCAAAATTAAAACCATGGAAGATGCTTCCGGACGACGTCTCAAAGAGGCCGCCCCGGCCATGCCAGTCCAAATATCCGGATTTAAAATGGTGCCGCAGGTTGGTTCTGTTGCTGAAGAAATCCAAGATGAAAAACAGGTTAAGGGAAGAATGTCGCGGCAAACTGTTGTTAAATCGGCTGTCTCTATGGGGCTGGGTGAAATCTCACAAGCCATTAAGAAGGGCGATATTAAGACATTGAACTTGATATTAAAGGCCGACGTTCGAGGCTCCCTGGAAGCTATTGAAAATAGTTTAAACGACATCAAATCAGACGAGGTAGGTGTAAAGTTTATCAATGCATCAGTTGGCGACGTCAACGAATCTGATATTAACTTGGCCGTTACCTCTTCGGCGATAGTCATCGCTTTCAATGTTAGCGTACCGCCTTCAATTAAAAAATTGTCCGACAGCCAAGGCGTCAAAATATCTCGCTATGAAGTAATATATAACCTCATAGACGATGTTAAAAAGACCCTTCAAGGACTGCTTGAGCCGAAGATTGTCGAGACCGAAGTGGGCCGATTAAAGGTAATGAAGGTATTTTTACATAAGTCAGATGAAGGCATTGTTGGCGGACTTATCACCAAAGGACAATTGCGCCCGGGACTTAAATTCAGGGTTAAAAGAAATGAGGAAGTGATTGCAAACGGTATTATCGACAGCCTCCAAGTTGGTCCCGATGCTGTTGACTACGCCCAAAAAAACACCGAATGTGGCATCAGATACAAGGGCGATATTCGGTTTAAACCAGATGATATAGTTGATGCCTATCAGCAAGAAGAAATTGTGCAAACCATTAAATAACTCAGGGAAATAAAGTAATACAACGTACTGATATAATGGAGTTAATACAATAAAAAAGTGACGGTACCACCCTTCGCCCACGACTCCGTCGGGGCTTCGGAGTGGTTATCCTATTCGCGCGAGGCCCGCACGAAGTAGGTAAAAGGAGGGGTATTGGCGCTTTGGTTGCAGTGGCTAAGAGAAAAAATCATCCAATTGCCCTTCGGCAACATTCATTTTCAATTAAGCTCTCTTATTGATATTGTCCTCGTTGCGGCA
>CAYUJF010000008.1:12386-14840 GCA_964445015.1 uncultured Candidatus Saccharibacteria bacterium | reverse complement strand
TCGTAAGCAGCAGTTAGTTTCGCTTTAAACCCCGCAATATCTGGTTGGGTTTCTTCCGATGGTTCATGCGGTTCATTCTCGAATGACATAGCTCTCCTTGTTACTTCTCAGATTAACGATATTTTTCAGTTGGCGGAAGCGGGAGGATTCGAACCTCCGAAACCCTTGCGGGCTTACCTGTTTTCGAGACAGGCCCAATCGTCCACTCTGGCACGCTTCCGTACACTTATGATACCTCTTTTCAGGTTTGATGTTAACCCTTTATGACAATTATTTAAATCGATGGACATTTGTAAGTCTCATTTTATGAGATAATGTTCTTATGCCCGGTGATATCGGCAAGCTTTTGAACGTGTTTTCCAGAGAAGACGAAGAGAAGCTGGCGGCTGCCAAGGCCAAACAGTATTCTTTGCCATACGTTAATCTTATCGGATACCCTTTTGAACCGAGCGCTTTACAGGTGATTCCCGAAGAGCTATCTAAAAAATATTCAGTAGTAAGCTTCGAACGAGCAAATAGTCAAGTTCGCGTCGCTACCCCAACTCCAGAAAATCCGTCGCTGGTGCCATTTTTGAAACAGATGGCCACCTCAACCAACCTCGATTTTGTACCGGCAGTCTGTTCGAAAACATCGTTTACTTTTGCAATTAAGCAGTTTGAATTTATCGAACCGGAACCGCCAACACTCGAAAAATTAAGCATCGGCAAAGATATTTTGGGCGGAGCGGAGGGGGAGCTTAAGGGACTTGCCAGTATTGCGGCGCAGATTAGAGGAGTGTCCACCTCAAAAATGCTCGAAATGATTTTCGGTGGTGCCATCAACGTTGGTGCTAGTGACGTCCATATCGAACCGGAGGAAAAGGAGGTTCGGGTTCGTTACCGTATCGATGGCGTTTTGCAAGATGTGGTTCGGATCCCGCACGAAGTATTTAAACAGGTTGCCAACCGTATCAAGTATCTATCTAAAATGCGTCTCGATACTCAGAAAAAGGCACAAGACGGCCGTTTCGATATTACTGTTTCTGACAAACCGATTGATGTTCGTGTCTCGGCCATACCCGGAGCCTGGGGCGAGGTCTATGTTATGAGATTGCTTGACCAAAGCGGCAAACATTTGACGCTCGAAGAATTGGGCTTCTCTCCGACTATTAGAGCTAAAATAGACAAGGCAATCAGCAAACCGCATGGCGTACTGCTCAATACCGGACCGACTGGTTCAGGTAAGACAACCACTCTTTATGCCATGATTCAAAAACTCAACAAGCCGCAGGTCAAGATTGTCACTATCGAAGATCCTATCGAATACCGGATCCCCGGAGTTGACCAAACCCAGGTCAAAAAGAGCGCCAATTACACTTTTGCTAATGCTCTTAAGAGTGTTTTGCGCCAAGACCCCGATATTATTATGGTGGGTGAAATTCGCGACACCGACACCGGCGAGACTGCTATGCAAGCGGCGCTTACTGGTCATCTTGTTCTGTCAACCTTACACACCAACTCCGCACCATCGTCGATCCCGCGACTTCTGGATATGGGTATCGCACCGTTTCTGTTGAGCGGTTCTATCAACCTAATAATGGCTCAACGTCTTGTTCGAAAGATATGCACCACCTGTCGAGGCACCGGCAAGACCGGGACGGCGCCTTGTGCCACATGTAACGGAACGGGGTATAAGGGGCGTATTGCGATTGCGGAAATTATGGAAATAACGCCGAGAATCGAACAACTCATCCAAAAAAAAGCGTCAGTCTCTGAATTTGAACGCGCTGCGCGAGAAGATGGTATGGTACCGATGCATGAAGATGGTATGGAAAAGGTTCGTGCCGGTGTTACCACTAAAGAGGAAGTAATGCGAGTTACCGAGGAAGAAGGAACTACCAAGGTAGTGTGAGCCGGTTAAGCCAAGGAATTTGACAAATGGCGGAAAGTGTGGTATAGTAAAGTTATGAAGGTTAGGAGGGAGATCTCAATAGGAGGGATCGACCACAGCGACTGCACCTTGAAGATAAGTTAGAGTAAGTGTAAGTTAGTGAAAGTGTTTTTGCGTAGAAAGCTGGTGAGTGGTCGCGTTTCTGAAGGGCACGTTTTGTGCTTTTCGGATAGCAAGTACCGCTTACTAGTCAGGAAGCGCCGGCAGATCAGGGCCTGAATTTAAAACCATATTCAACCCGTTATCTCACAGTCGGCGCTTTTTTTTGTTTTCTTTTTCCAAAAGAAAATAATCCTCCCGTAGCTCCAGTAGGAGCGAGGGGGGATGAATCGATTGCATTACCTCTTGCCTAATCTCTGAAGGGTGGCTATTATTTAACCATGTCCAACCTACTAAATCGTGTTAAGAACAAAACAGCTAAGGTGGTCGTGGTCGGAATCGGTTATGTTGGTTTGCCTGTAGTGGCGCTCTGTGCGAAGGCCGGGTTCGAATCAACCGGAGTCGATGTCAATGAGAGCCGTATC
>CAYUJF010000008.1:0-12376 GCA_964445015.1 uncultured Candidatus Saccharibacteria bacterium | reverse complement strand
GAGAACCTGGGCTTGACGATCTACTTAAACAAGCCAATCGAACCGGCCAATTGCATTTTACCTCCTCGCCGGCAGTCTACCGTGACGCTGATATTATTATTATCGCGGTGGAAACACCGGTGGAGAAAGATCATCGGCCGCGCTATAAGGCACTGCATGCGGCGATTGCCGCAATAGCGTCGGGATTAAAAAACAGAAAAACAGAAAAACAGAAAAACGACGAGGTGATGGTGATCGTTGAATCGACTATAGCACCTGGAACCATCGATGGAATTGTTCGACCAACACTGGAGCGCCTCACCGGTCGCGAAGAAGGCAAGGATCTTTATGTTGTCAACTGTCCTGAACGATTAATGCCAGGCCAATTAATCAAAAAGATAAAACATCACTCTCGAGTGATTGGTGCGGCGTCAGCTAAATCAGCGAGTATCGCCAAGACATTTTACCGGAATATCATCGTCTACCAACCGAAACACTCTGATTTTCAGTGGCGTGGGGAGCTCGATGTTGCATCGAATATTGAGGCCGAAATAGTTAAAACGGCCGAAAATGCATACCGCGACGTCCAGATTGCGTTTGCCAATGAACTGGCATGGCTTTGCCAAGAATATGGAGCCAATTTCTGGGAGGTTAGAGAGTTGATTCGAAAATCACCGCATCGTGACGTTCATGAAGCGGGTGCCGGAGTAGGTGGCCACTGCATTCCAAAAGATTCCTGGTTACTACTAGCCAATGCGCGTTCTCAGCATCAGCATTCCGTCATCGCTGGAGCTCGCCAACTCAATGATGATGCACCAAAACAGATAATCAATTTGATAAAACACGCTGCTCACAGCAACAATCTTCCTTTAAATAAAATCAAACTGGCACTGATGGGCTTTAGCTACCTTGCCGATTCAGATGATACGCGCAATTCACCAACTGAGGTATTGATCAAATCTTTGGATCGCGCCGGTGTGAAATATAAAACACATGATCCGTTTGTTGCTCAATTTAATAAACAAAAGGCGAGTCAGGTGATCGAGAACTCGAATATTGCCGTGTTTATGGTTGCTCATTCAGAATATCGCGATCTTAAACTGGTTAGTATCGCTAAGAAAATGAAGGCGCCAAAAATCATTATTGATGGTCGCAACATTTTTAATCTTCGAGATGCGGAACGCGCCGGGTTGAATTATTTTGGAATTGGAAATATCAATAAAATATCCAAATAATAAGGTGTATTATGCCTACAAAAAAGAAGAAAAGCACTGGTCGCTCGTCGCGAACTCCTAACCATCCGAAACGGCTGCGAGTAGCTGTTATTGGAGTTGGCAATATGGGACGCAATCACGCGCGCCTATATGCCGCTCACAAGGGTGTTGATCTGGTAGCGGTAGTGGATGCCGATATTAAGAGAGCTCAAGAGGTTGTGTCGCAATATGGCGGTAAAGCATTGAGTGATCATAAAGAAGCAATTACCCTGGGTATCGATGCTGCCTCGGTGGTGGTGCCAACTGCATACCATGCGCCAGTTGTTAGCGACTTACTGGCGGCCGGTGTAGATGTACTTTGTGAAAAACCGATTGCGAAGACGGTAGCGGAAGCGGAGAAAATTATCAAGGATGCACAGAAGGCAAAGAAAATATTAAGCATTGGTCATATCGAAAGGTTTAATCCGGCCGTCGTAAAGCTCAAGCAAATGATTGCTGACGGAACTCTTGGAGAAGTCAAGACGGTTCTATTCCAGCGTATGGGTACTTTGCCGCCACAAATCAAGGAAGATAATGTCATACTCGATATCGGTGTTCACGATGTCGATTTAGCCAATCATATTCTCGGTTCGAGGCCAACCAAAGTCTATGCTCGCGGGCAGAAAGTTTTTAATTCAAAAAGAGAAGATGTCGGTGATGCCATGCTGGTTTATCCGAGCGCCACGGTTCATCTGCAAACCAACTGGATTACTCCCCATAAGGTGCGCCGTTTGATGTTAGCCGGCACCAAGGGATTTATTGAACTCGATTTTATCGCTCAGGAGTTGAAGCTCTGGAAGCATAATTACACTCATGAATACAACGATTACGGCGAATTTGTCATTAAGTTTGGTGACACCGACGGTGGCAAGTCGATTAATTTGGAAAAAGGTGAACCGCTTAAAATTGAACTGGATAATTTTGTTTCGGCTATCAAAAATAATCTTAAAGCCCCTGTTTCAGCCGAAGACGCCCGTGACGCCCTCATGATTACCCTGGCCATTAATAAAGCCATGGTTGCATAGATAACTCAAGCAGATTTTAAATCGTATTAGTCCTTGATATGGGTTCTTTTTGGTGTTACTATTATTTCCTTCTCTGCTTTGCGGGGGAGATTGCCCCCTTGGGGAATACCTTGTTGGGACAGGGGAAGTGGTATACGATGCGACTACCTGCATGCGTAATGACGCCGGCGAAAAATATTTTTATAAAAATCAAATAGTCATTTATAAAATTTCGGCAATCATTTTTCTCCTCTTGCATCAGGTTCGCAAACCGACTATATTGAGTCTATGATTGAAGTTCCAATAGGCCAATATCAAAAGCACGAAACAGCCATAATTGATGATGGCGCTAAGATTGGAAAAGGCACTAAAATATGGCATTTTGCCCATATTATGGGTGGAGCCAAGATTGGTGAGGAATGTGTTATCGGCCAAAACGTCTTTGTAGGCGGCGAGGCAATCATCGGAGATCGGTGCAAAGTACAGAATAATGTTTCCGTTTATGACGGCGTAATTTTGGAAGACGAAGTGTTCCTGGGACCAAGTTGCGTTTTGACCAATGACCACAACCCCAAGGCGGTTGGTGATTGGCAGATATCGCCGACGCTTATCAAGAAAGGTGCCTCGGTCGGAGCTAACGCAACGATTGTCTGCGGTGTCACGATTGGTGAGGGAGCCCTTATTGGTGCCGGTGCAGTCGTAACCAAGGATGTCCCAGCCGGCGAGGTTTGGGTAGGAAACCCGGCGCACAAACTTAAGAATGTGAGCGAATGCTCATGTCGGCAGTCGACCCAAAAAAATGAACCGTCATCAAAAATCGATGTAGCGCGATGGTGATATAAATTATTATTGGAGGTAATATGATACCTGTTGGTCGCCCGGTATTGGGCAAGGAAGAAGAGAAGGCTGTAGTTGAAGTAATAAGAAGCGGTATGTTGGCGCAAGGTGCTAAAGTCGAGCAATTGGAAAAGGATTTTGCAAAAAAGATTGGCGCCAAATTTGCAGTTGCCACCAGTAATGGAACTACGGCGCTACATCTGGCGCTGGTTGCGGCCGGCATCAAAGAAGGTGATGAAGTGATTACATCACCATTTACTTTCGCCGCCACCGGCAATGCAATTGTCTATACGGGCGCAAAACCGGTCTTCGCCGACATTTGTGATGATGATTTCAATATCGACCCAGTCAGTATTGAAAAGTTGATCACGCGCAAAACAAAGGCTATTCTGCCGGTCCATTTGTATGGGCAGGCAGCGCGCATGACGGAGATAATGAAAATTGCCCGCAAACGTAATCTCGTAGTTATCGAGGATGCTTGTCAATCTCATATGGCGCAATTTGGTAAGAAGAAAGTCGGTACTTTTGGACTCGCCGGTGCTTTTTCGATGTATCCGACAAAAAATATGACTACCGGTGAAGGTGGTATGGTGACGACCAACAGCAAGAAGATTGCCGATGCCATCAAGCTACTTAGAAACCATGGTATGGAACACAGATATCATCACGATATCATTGGTTATAACTTCCGCATGACTGACCTTGGCGCCGCTATCGGCATTGAGCAACTCAAGAAGCTTGCCGGCTTTACGGCGCGTCGCCGCGAGATCGCATCGCATTACAGTAGGGCTCTAAAGGATATCCCTGGTATAGTCACGCCTCAAGAACTCAAGGGCAACAAACATGTTTATCATCAGTACACCATAAGAGTAACGGCTGATTTTGGCTGGACGCGTGACGAGCTATCGGCAGAGTTGGCAAAAAATGGCATTGGCTCGGCGATTTTTTACCCGGTGCCACTGTATCGCCAAAAAGCATACAAAGGCATCGGTCGCAAGGGCGTATGTAAAGTGACTGAGAAAATTACCAAAGAAGTATTATCACTGCCAATCCACCCGGCACTCAAAGACAATGAACAAAAGAAAATTATCAAAACCATCATCGGCATGTACCAAGGCTAAAGACGATTCCGGACGGTTTACAAGTTTATTTATTGTAATTCCTGCCTATAACGAAGCCGAGGTTATTGGCTCGGTGCTAAGAAAGATCCCCAAAAGAATCAAGGGAGTTCGGAGTATTCAAAAAGTAGTGGTCGACGATGGATCGCAGGACAAAACTGGCGACTGTTCATCCTGTTCTGGCACGATAGTTGTCAGACATGTCCTAAATTTGGGCGTTGGGGCCGCTACTATCACCGGCATCGAGTATGCTAAAAGCCAGAATGCTGACATCGTTGTGACTATGGATGGTGATGGCCAGCATAATCCGAAAGATATTGAAAAATTAATTAAGCCAATTATCAGCAAAAAAGCAGATATTGTTATCGGCAGCCGTACCAAATGTACCGGCAAGTCATGCGATATGCCCTGGATTAAAAAGGCAGGCAATCAAATGATGAACGGGATGACGTTTATTTTTTACAGAAAATGGATATCTGATACTCAATCCGGTTTCAAGGCGTTATCGAAAAAAGCATTACTTGCTATTAGGCTGTCTCAATCAGGTTACGAGATCTGCTCGGAAATTATCGGTGAGGCGACAAGAAATAAGCTACGCGTTTTTGAGGTGCCAGTGCAAGCAATCTATACTGAATATTCTAAACGCAAGGGTCAGTCAATTCTTAACGCCATCAATATTTTTATCAGATTAGTGACCAGGGGAATAATGGGACCATGAAATGCTCGCAATAATTTTAAAAATAATCGGAGTCTGTTTGGGACTCTTGGCCATCGGTAAAACTATTATCGATTATCGGAGAAGAGAAGAGTCTTTGGCGGTCAATGCCTTTTGGATTTTGCTTTGGGCGTTTATTATTGTTGTTGCTTTAAACCCGGCACTTATCGATAGTACCGCCGAAGCGCTCAGCGGCAAGAGAGGTACGGTGGGCCAAATCGTTGGCGTTGGTTTTGTCTTTATCATCTATGTGTTATATCGTATATATCTCAAAGTGCAGCGTAATGAACGCAATGTCATGAGACTTGTGCGTCGGATGGCTCTCAGAGAAGTGGAATTATCTAAAAGAAAAAAATGAGAATTTGCATTCTGGCGCAGTACTTTACGCCCATTAAAGCCGCTCCATCTCGCAGAGCGGAACGTTTTGTCAAAATGCTCAAGGGGAAACATCGGATAACTGTTTTGACCGGCATGCCAAGTTACCCGACGGGCAAATTGTCAAAAAAATATCATGGTAAGGCTTATCGGTTTGAAAAAATAGAAGGTATCGATGTGCATCGTACTTATGAATTGCCGGTTGCAAATACTGGTTTTGCAAAGCGTATTATTAATTTTATATCTTTTGGTGTCAGTTCCGTTATGTATTGCAGTAAAATTGGTTCTCAAGACATAATTATTGCGTCATCGCCACCGCCGACCGTGCTCATATCGGGCTACCTTATTAGTCGAATTAAAAAAGCCAAATTCATTGTTGACGCGCGGGACTTGTGGCCAAGGTCGGCGGTGGAATTGGGTTATTTCCCTGATAGCGCCTTGATCCGCCTCGTCGATCGTATGGTGTTAAAGCTGTATAAAAAGGGAGACGCGGTAATTTGTGTTAGTCTCGGGATGAAAAAGGAATTGGTACGGCTTGGCGTCAAAGCATCGCGTATCCGTGTTGTCCACAACACCACCGAAATTAGAAAATCTTCGACCAGAATTAAACTTACCAATAAGAGACCTTTGATCTCATTTGTGGGTAATCTCAGTAAATCGTACGACTTTATTGCTTTGGCAGATGCGGCTCAGAAAATAAAAAACGCAGATTTTTTGATTATTGGTGACGGCGAAGAAAAGGAGATGTTAAATGACTATCTTCGCGATCAAAAAATTAAAAATGTTAAATTAATGCCGCTGGTTAGTGCCAAGGAGGCCAGAAAAATCATTGCTCGCTCGAACCTAGGTATCCTGCCTCTTAGAAATACGAAATTGACCAGCTATACTTTGCCTGCCAAGGTATTTGAATATATGGCCGAGGCAGTGCCCGTCGCCGGCTTTTGTAAAGGGGAACTATGTGACATATTAAGTGCGTCGGGTTTCGTTTCTTTGTCGCCTACTACCGAGGGATTGGTAAAATCAATTCAGAGAGCGTTGTCAAATCGTCAAGCAATGAATAATAAGGGGCAGGTGGGGAGAAAGTTGCTTATCAGTGACTACAGCTATAAAAAAGCTGCCACAGAGATTCAGACTGTGGTGGATGAAATTATTTAGTGAAGCCTTATCGAAAGAGGAGATAGCTATTAAGCGATGGTATTTTGCCCTATATATCCCATTGGCGATGTTGCTGTGCTCGTCGTCACTCTTTTCCGATGTGCTGAAAGTATTTATTGCTACTCCAGTATTTATTTTAATTCCATACTATTGGGGAGAGGCGATAAATTATTGGTGTTTTCCTCTGGCCACAGAAAAATTGAATCCACCGCTAAAAATATTTATCAGGTGGATTTTAGGAACGCTTGTTTTATTGTCACTAATGTATTTCCTCGACGCATCTCGGATATACAGTTTTAACGTGTTTTACTGGGGGGCGGTATCGATAGCAACTATTGTTAGTCTTTTCTTCAACTTCAAAAAGCCTTCCTTGAGAGTCCGTAAAAATCAAATCACATTGATAATTTTATTGATTGTTTTGGCGATTATTCCATTTATTATAATCAAATTATACAATACCTTTCCGTTGCAGAGAGCTGGCGACAATACCTTTTTTGCCAGATGGGCGGAAAATATCATTCAAGGAGAACTCAAGGTTCCACTGTATGAAATCGGTAATTATTTGCCGATTCTACCAATGCTATTGGCGTTGACAAGTACTGTGGCGCATGTGTTGCCGTTGGAATTAATATGGGGAATAACCATTCTGACCTACGTTAGTCTTTCGTTTGGGGTTTATTTACTTTCGAATGAGCTGACGCACAATAAAATATTATCCATTTTTGTCGCTGCCTTGGTGGTTTGGTACCGAAACTCCGATATGGTAGTTGATCTCATCAATTTCCGTCCCAAGATAATGCTACTCGTGATTTTTGTGTGGTCGCTGTATTGGTTTATTAGTCTTTGGCGCAAATTACCGGTTCAGGAAAGAAAAATAAATATGCCGGGACTCGTTATAGTACCGGCTTTGGTGGCATATTTAATGCTCACCAACACCGCATATCATTTTCAATATTCTCTGATTATTATGGCGGCCCTTGTTCACGCCTTCTTTTTGCGCAGACAAATAACTCAATCGTTCTTTTTGTATTTACTGCTGGGTTTGTTCTGGATAATGGGTCACAACTTCAGCGGTACGGTGACGCTAATGCTAATCAGCTTGATGCTATTTTATTGGCGCCTGATAAGCCGAGAATATAATATCAAAGACAAGATCGTTTCGTTGCTGATAACTTTCGCAGGTATCCTGTTTATTGCCACAAAAATGATCACCGGCCGAGGCGGTGTTTCATCGGATGGTGGTATATTGCATTTTATTCGTCTTTTATTTATTCCCGACAACCAATTACTATATGACTACACTCTGTTTGAAAAAATGGGCTTATTGGCGCTAACTTTTTCCTATGCTGTTCCTGTTCTGTGCGTAATTGGTTTTATTATTACTCTTTTAAAAAAAAGAAAAGACGGAGGATTCTCGGCATTATTGGTAGTTTCAATGGCGATGTTTGTTGGCTACATTATGGCTCTGCCTCATATTTACAGGCTCGCAGATTTTATGATTTTCCCTGTAACCTTCTTCGGATGTTTTGCGGTTTGTGAAATATGGGTTTTTTCGAAAAAATTTCGTCTGCGTAAAATAACAACAATTATTGTGACGTCGGTATCGGTGTTTTATTTTATTTATTTTCTGGCGATGCCGTATGTTGCCAATTCCAAGAATCACTGGTTTACGACTTTTAGCATTCACGAATACGAAGCGGCGAAATGGCTGAGAAGCGCCTACGGCAATGAAACTGTGGTAGTGACAAGTCCCGAGCTTGCCAAAGTAACTGCGGGAATCATTGGTTCAACGTGGCAATATGATATTGGCAGCTATGTTGTCAGGAATAGTGAGAAGGTTGAAGGGCTATATTATTATTCATTGATAATTAATTATCGTGAGTCACCGGATAAAGTTTCAAAAATTGTCATTAATGGGGTCGGTAAGAATACAAATGTTGTTGGCACCCAACAAACATTATTTTTTATGTCAATGTCGAATATGAATAATGATTTTATTAACAATCTTGAGATTACCAACGCCTCAAATATCGAAAACGTCGAGATATATTCCATATTGAATCAAAAAGATAAAGAATTGCTGAAAACTTGGGAAAGTGACGAGCTACAAAAAAATATTGACAACGGACGAAATGTCCTGAAGCTGAACTTTGCGAATTTCAATGCTGCCGTTTTCGACAAAACGACTGCGAGCTACCGAACCTTGTCGGCAAGACCCTTTTTGATTTACAGATTTATGACGGTGGTGGATGACAAGGAAGCCGAACTAACGATGAGAATAATCAAGAATTATTATACAACCGATCAGAGGCCGGCAACCAAAAACATAAAGTTTTTCATAATGGTTTCCGATGCGACGACCGACTGGATAGCCAAAGAAGGTAGCACCAACGAGTCATTATTACACAGGTCGGGTACTTTTAGCCGATTCCCCGGATTTGCAAAATTCTTCAATAAAGAATATTACGATGTGGTTTATTCCGACAAAAGAGGCGGTGTTTACATCTTTTCACCGAAGTTCTAAAGTGGCATTACCCTTCGACTCGCGAGTACGCTCGCTCAGGGAATATTTATTGTCTGAGCGGAGCTGGAGCGAAGTCGAAGACGTTACTTATCGGTTTTACGATACCTGTCTAATAGTTTCTTGGCGATAACGGTTTTGTCATATTTTTTAGCGCTATCAATAATAGTTTGACTGTTCCAATGTTTCTTCAGAGCTGTCTCAACTGCTTTGGCGAATGACGTGGTATCGTGCGCTTTAGAAATAATTCCGCTTACCTTATCGATAATTATTTGGCTGCCGCCGTTGGGGGTGGCAACCACCGGTTTGCCGCAGGCCATGGCTTCCAGCTGAGTAATACCAAAGCTTTCGCGTCTGCTTGAAACACAGTAGATATCGCAGGCGTTGTACCAATTTGGTAGCTGGTCGTTGGGCAGCTGCGGAACAATCATCACACTATCTTGAAGCGATAGCTGCCGCACTAATCTCAACAAAAAAGATCGTTCCTTGCCGTTGCCGATAATGACACAATAAATATCAGGCCGGGTTTTAGCGAGTTTGGCAACTGCCAATATCAATAATTGATAATTCTTAATTGGTATCAGTGAACCGACGGAAAGAAGAATCGTTTTATTGAGCGGAAGCTGCAACTTGCACCGCGTTTTTATTTTATCCATCAGCCGGAAACGCTTAGTGTCAATCCCATTGGGCAACCATTCGATATTCCGGTATCGGTTCTGCAGTTTATCGGCCTCTATCTTGTTTACAAAAAAAACCTTGCGGGCGCGCCGCCAAATTTCACGAGTCCTTAGTATCAACGGCGCCGATAACTCACTCTTGAGCCAATCTTGGTTTTCATGGACGGATACAAAATACGGCTTGTCGTATCGCTCTGATAATAACTGTGCAACCTTGCCGGCGGGGTATGTAAAATGGCCATGTATGGCACTGAATACTAATTTTTCGTTATCGATGGTAGAACTTATCATCCTGAACCACCGGCGCGCTCTAAGACCATCTGAGAGCCTCCCGGGAATATCAAAATACTTCGGAAAAAAGACATGAACTTTATTGTTCGAGGTACTCCGAGAACTATTGGTCCTTGTGGTTTTTAGTTCTCGCTTCGTCGAGCCGATCTCGACTTCGCTCGAACAATAATCATGAAAATCGCCACTCGGCGGCAAGCCGGTCAGTTTCGATATCAGCCTTGGATTATGCGGATAAGGCGCAAAAACATAAATATTACTAAAATGTTTCGAGAGAGCGAGAACCTGTTCTTTAACAAAAATCGAAATGTAATGCTTGTCGTTTTTGTCAGGGAAGCCGGAACTAATTACGAGTAAGTTTTTCAACTTCTTTTGTTTCTGCTTTGATTCTTTCATTCCAGCTCCAGAAATTTTTATCGGCGAATTGTTTGGCACCAGCTCCGAGCCGGCGTCTTAAACCGGCATCACCGATAAGTTTATTGATGCTATTCGCCAATTTATCAGGTTTATTGGAAGGAAGCAAGAAGCCACGCGAGTTATTGATAAATTCTCCGGTATCACCGTTGTCAAGAGTGACGATGGCCTTGCCATAACTCATCGCCTGCAAAAGCGGATTGCCGACGTTTGATAAATCATAAAGAGATACGAATATATCGGCCGCGGACATCAATTTATCAATTTCTTCTTGTTTAACAGCGCCGAGAAACTTTACATTATCAGAATAGTTCGATTTCCCAACCATTTCCTCCAGATCGGATTTTTCAGGTCCATCGCCGGCGATGACAAGCCTGAAATCCGCATCAATCTTTGGCAGAACCGATATCATCCTATCAACTCTTTTCCAACCGACCAGGCGACTGACCATTAGGATCAATTTACTGTTATCATCAAGGCCCAAAGAACGACGTACACTCTTTATTGATGTCGATGATAATCGATTAGGCTTCTCGATACCGTTGAGCCAGAACAATGTTTTCGATTTATTGCCTAACTGTTTCAAAACCTTGTCGCCTTGCGTGCCATCATTGGTCATTATAACCAAATCGGCCGGCGTTTTGAGAGCTAAGACGTGATCGAAATATTTAATACGGTACCACAGGCTATCAATCTTATTAATTTCCAGTTTGGTGCCCTGAAAACGGGTCACAAGAGGGATGTTGTATCGTCGTGATAGATATCTTGCCGGCCAAACCGCTTGAACTTCGTAAGCATAGATAATATCGGGACGGTGCTCCAACGCTAATCGATCAGCGACACGTATCGACTTAATCACAAATACCAGCCACCACAGCGGATAGGTAAAATAATTGACCAGAGGAGTTCGTATCAACTTATCCAAAATCGGCAGATTGATAATATGGCAACGAACTGTCCGAGGAAGACCATGTTGCTGACCGTGGCAGATGAAATCGATGCTATTATTTTGAGCGAAACCTTCGATGGTTTTATAGAACGATCCGGCACCTTTATCTTTGCCCATCGACCAGACATCAAGAGCTGATATCAAAAGAATCTTCATAGCTTTTTAATAATTTTGGCCGGGTTGCCGGCAACTACGCATCGGCCGGGGAAAGATTTAGTAACGACGGCGCCGGCGCCAACAATCGTGTTATTGCCAAGCCGAACTCCCGGCAGAATAATGGCGCCGGCACCAATCCAGCAATTATTACCAATAATTATCTTTTTTTCTTTTTTCCATTTACGGAAATTGTTCAGTTCGTGATCGGCGCTAATGATGTTTACACCGGGGGCAAACATCGAGTTATCGCCAAACTCGATGCCATTGAGAGCTTGAATGTAGCATCCTCCACTTCGGGCAAAGCTGCTTATAACATTTTTGCTAAGTTTAATTCTCTCGGGTGCAATAATTCGAGAAGTAAAATTAATTTGCCACCGACACTCTCGATTGATGCCTAACAAGCGTTGAAATATCCAATTGACGACTGTCAAACCAATGCTGCCGGAAACTAATTTCATAAAATTACCTCTTGGTATGGAGATGCTTATTGTACTCCATATCAAACCACATGGCAAAGAATATTTGTTATTTGTGCTCGTGTTATTTTTACGGAGATTGCAGGATGGCGAAATCAAGTGATGGATTATCGTAAATTAATCTAAAACCTTCAATGTTTTTGAGTTTGCTATTTTTAATGATGATAGTATTGCCTTGTACGAAGTCTGTATTATTGTCGAAATAATAAACCTTGTTTTGTTCATCTAACTTAGCGCCAGCGGAGATATAGTCGCGTAGTTTATCATTCTTATTTGAATCGGGATCGAAATAATTATAACCTGTATCATACCCAAGGTAATAATTTATTGCTCTTTGCCATCTTCCCGGGGGCGTAATTATTTTGCCTTTGAAATTGCAGAGATAAGCTTTCTCCATTGCAATTTTCGCTTCGTAAAAACGGCCTGATAGCTCACCGGTTTGGCCGTTGTGATGGGCCT
>CAYUJF010000007.1:0-15616 GCA_964445015.1 uncultured Candidatus Saccharibacteria bacterium | reverse complement strand
TTGCTGCTAGCGTTGCCAGACCGCAATCCGTGCTTGCTAGCGTTGTCTGTGGTGCCGACTGCCCGCGAAGCGGGCTTGTCAACGAACAAGTGCTTGGCATCCACATGACACATTAAAGTAACATAATCTTGTCAATTTGTCAAGAGTAAATTAGAATAAATACAGATATAGTTCGTAGTAAACATAATGAACTTTACAAACTTTACAAACCTGATAAACTAATTGCTATGATTAATCCATTAATTTTTAAGTCGTACGATGTAAGGGGAATTTATCCAAGCGAAATCAACGAAGAGGCGGCCGAAATTGTTGGCCGAGCTGCGGTTCAGCACCTTAAGGCTAAAAAAATCGTTGTCGGCCGAGATGTTCGTTTATCGTCACCAGCTTTGCACCGTGCGCTTCTTAAAGGAATAACGGAGGCTGGCGCCGATGTTGTCGACATCGGTATTGTGCCAAGTTCGGTTACGTACTTCACTGTTGCAAGCCAAAAATTAGACGCCGGCATGTACATCTCGGCAAGCCATAATCCGCCTGAGTATAACGGCATTAAAATTGTTAAGCAAAAAGGCATCCAACTCTCCAAAGATACTGGCATTGAAGATATTAAAACAATCGCTGTGGCGGGCGAGTTTAAAAACGCTAAAAAAATTGGCAAGGTTAAAAAACTCGATATTCGTCCAGCCTATTACAAGCATGTGCTCAAGTTTGCTCGTGGCATGAAACCGGGGTTGGAAGTAATCATTGATGCCGGAAACGGTGTCGGTGGTATGTTTGGCAAGCCGGTTTTTGACAAATTGCCCATCAAGTACAAACCGCTGTATTTTAAGCCAGACGGCAAATATCCTAACCACTTGGCCAACCCGGCTGAGGAAAAAAATCTTCAGGACGTTGTTCGCGAAATAAAAAAAATTAAGAACCAGAATAAAGTTGGTATCGCTTTCGACGGAGACGCTGATAGGGCATTCTTTGTTGACGATAAGGGTAAAACACTGCGTCCCGATTATTACACGGCGCTTATCGCTCCAGAGCAATTGAAGAACAACAAGGACAAAAGAATCTATTATGATTTGCGATACTCAAAGGCTGTTCTTCAAGTGCTCAAAAAATATGGGGCTAAACCAGTTAAAACTCGGGTCGGTAACCCGTTTTATAAAATCGGTCTTATCGAAAAAGGCGGTGCAATGGCAGCCGAATTGTCAGGCCATGTCATGTTTCCGGAGAGCTACGGCTTAGACGACGGTATTATCGCCACTGTAAAAATGTTGAACTTCTTGTCACGCCAGAAAGAACCGCTATCAAAACTTATCGAACCCATTCAGGGATATTACGCCAATCCGGGCGAAATCAATGTCGAGAGTAAAAATAGCGCCAAAGTCATCGAAGGCCTGGAGAAGAAATATGGTAAATTGGGCAAGGTTGAAAAGCTCGATGGCCTAACGGTGGAGATGAAAGACTGGTGGTTCAATGTTCGTGGCAGTAACACCGAACCCGTAATCCGCGTCAACTTAGAAACTAGGCCAGACAAAAAATATATGCTTGAGAAAAAACAAGAATTGTTATCAGAAATCAAAAAATTGGATAGATAATCTCAAATCGCAAATGTTAAATCGCAAAACCAAATCTCAAATCTTAAAACTATTCACTTTTTAGATTTTCAGTTGTAGTTTTGACATTTAACATCTAACATTTGACATAAATATAGGAGCTATATGAAAAAAATAATGGTCACGGGGGGCGCTGGTTTTATCGGTGGCAACCTGTGTAACACTCTTGTCAACAAAGGCTACGAGGTAGTTGCGTTTGATAATTTGTCTCTTGGCAAGAAATCAAATCTTCACGCTAAGGTAAAATTCGTCAAGGGAGATGTCCGCAACATCAAAGATCTTGAAAGAGCCGGCAAGGATTTTGATTATGTAGTGCACCTCGCCGGAGCTTCGAGCGCGCCGATGTTCATTGAGAACCTAAAAGATTCTTACGACAATAATATTATGGGTTTCGTTACCGTCTTGGAATATTGCCGTAAACACAAAGTTGGCAAACTACTATACGCTTCCACATCGTCAATTTATGGCAACAATCCTACACCGCTCACTGAAGACCAGCAAGTCTGGCCACCAAACTACTATTCGGTGACTAAGTACGCTATGGAAAATACCGCTCACTGCTACAAGAAGCAATTTCCTGAAATGGAGCTTATCGGTTTCAGGTTCATGAGCGTGTTTGGTCTTGGTGAAAAACATAAAGGCGAATTTGCCAACCTAGCTTCGCAGTTTAGCTGGGACGTTTTTGCGGATCGTGCGCCAATCCTATATGGCGATGGCACGCAGCAACGTGACTTCACTAACGTCAAAGACATTGTTCAGGCAATAATTTTAGCCATTGAAACCAAAAAACGCTTTGGTTCAACCATCTTCAATATTGGTACCAACAAAGCGTACAATCTCCACATCTTAGTCGATAAAATCAACAAGGTCATGGGTAAGAACATCAAGCCTAAGGAAATTGTTAACCCAGTCAAAGAAGGTTATGTTCGCAAACAACTGGCCGATATCACCAAAATCAAAAAAGAACTCGGCTTCAAACCGTCTGTTTCTTTGGATGAAGGCTTAAAAGAAATCTACGAAGACCTTAAGAAATAGATTGACAGACCTGTCGGTTGATATTATACTACTGAGTTGCTGAACTTTAACAACTGTTTCTTCTTGGGGCCCTATTGACTGTCTACTGATTTTTTAGGTAGCGAGTTAATGGGGCCCTAAGAAGCCACCCCCGCTTTGCGGGGGAAACGGTGCTTGTTCGTCCTGGCCACAGTGGTTGACGAGCAAGGCCACAAGGAGGTGCTGACCATGCCGCCAAGGCAAAGCGATGCTATGGTCGGTCAGATAGTCAGGAGGCTCGTAGATGTCCCAGCTGAAATGCTGGGTGCTATCTTCGATCTCCTTGATAAGCTGTGCAGCAGGAGCGGCCAGGTGTGGTTTGGGGCCCTCAAGCTGTTTCTTCTCAGGCAGAATCCGTGGCCGGGAACGCAGACGATCGGCTCGGAACTGCTCGAGACAATTGGCAGCATCGTCACCCCTGCGGTCGCGATCTTTACAGCACGAGACTGCTTCGGGACGGGGGTGACCGGTTCTACCCGATTTAGCTCTTTCGACAGACTCTTCTCGGATGCCTTCGTGCGGTGCGGTGGCAAGGTGGAGATGGATGTGGCGCAGACAGAACTGCATCTCCGCCGGCTCGAGAAGGCATCTACCATTCCTTCGGTCGTCACTGCGCTCGGCGGAGAAGAGGCGGCGGAAATACCGCTTGCTCAGATGTTCGAGGCAATGAGGCGTTTGCAGAAGAGTTTCTACTGCTATGTCAGGGGTATGGATGGCGTTCTTCTAGCAGTCGGTTGCTTCTATGCTATAAGGAAGTCAACCTTCCCTGACTGGGCAGTATACTCCTATCTCGCTACCGACCCAGCCTCGCTGAATGAGGGCGAGCTAATCCTCTCTCGTTGACTCTCGAGTGTATACTCCTCCGAATTTCCACGAGCCGGAGGGCCTCGCACTTTGCCGGGCCCCGCACCGTACGGTGCGAGGCCCGTGCTCGTTTTTGCCCTCCCGGTTATCTAGAGGGCCTAAAGGGCTTTTTGTAAAATTCCGAAGTATCGGTATGATAGAATCAGTCTATTTTACGAATATGTTTGGGTAGAAAAAATAATCTGGAGGGATTATGAAGCTGCATTTCGAAAACTATAGTAAATCGGGTGGTGGCGTGAGTTTTCCCGACAGTTGGCCGGAATTTGTGACGTATGAACCGTCGGTTACAGAAATTAAGAAGCAATTTGCGCCATATGAGAAATATAAAAATTACATTGTTATAGGCAATGGCGGTTCTATTTCATCACTCAACGGATTTTGGGGCGCCTTCGGAGTTCAAAGCCGAAAGAATCTTGAAGTGGTGTCGACTATGGAGCCGGACTATTTGCGTAGCATTACAGATAAGTACCAGAGTGATGACACTTTAGTTATTGCCATTTCCAAATCCGGTACTACTGTTGGCGTTCTGGAAGCTTTATTGGCTCTCAAAAACTATCCGATTCTCTGTATCACATCAGTCGGTGAAGGTGCTTTGAGCGCTATGGCGAAAGGATTAGGCTGGCCGCAGATTGAGCATCCGGCTATCGGCGGCCGCTTCTCTGGAAGAACAGCAGTAGCCTATGGCCCGGCCCATTTGCTTGGTCTTGATATTTCAAGTATCGAACAAGGTGCGGCCGCCGCCGTGGAAGCTAACAAACAAAAAGATAGCCCGGCTTGGCAACTCGCGCAATTCCTTTATAAAACAGATCAAGGCGGCCGCAACGAAGTCTTTCTGCCGGTTTATTCCAAATTCCTTATCGGGTTTAATCATCTCATCACGCAATTAGTTCATGAAAGCGTTGGTAAGGATGGCAAGGGGCAAACGGTATTGGCAGTAGATGCGCCAGAAAGCCAACATCATACCAATCAACGTTTTTTTGGTGGGCCCAAAAATATGGCCGGCGTATTTGTAACGGTGGAAAATCCAGCGGAAGATATTAAGGTGTCCGTTCCTGATGAAATCAAAAATATCTCTCTGCGCGGTGGCACAGTTGAAGACCTCAACGGTGCTCAACTGCACCATTCTCTCCTTTGTGAAGCGCGAGGAACTATAGCCGATGCAACAGAGCAGAAAATACCACTTTGCAGTATCACTATCGAAAAAATCACGCCTCAAGTAATAGGTGACTATATGGTTTTTTGGCAATTTGTGGCATATTATTTAGCGGTACTAAGTGGAGTGAACCCGCTCGATCAGCCTCAGGTGGAACGTTCCAAAGAGATCGCTTTGGAGCTGCGATCGAGATGATCTCAAATATTAAATCGCAAATGTCAAAACCACAGCGGTGTATCTCAAATGCAAAAATCGAATAACCTTAAAGTTAGAGCTTACTTATTTTCCTTGGATATTATCAGGTTTGTAAACGACCTTCCGGACAAAAGAGGATTTTGGTCGATAGGCGATCAACTTTTGCGGGCGGCCTGCTCGATCGGTGCAAATATGATTGAAGCAAAATCGTCAAGTTCAAAAAGGGATTTTCTCAAGTTTTATCAAATCGCTCTTAAGTCAGCGAACGAAACAAAATATTGGTTGTGCTTACTACGAGATTCCTATCCGAATTTAGCGGACAAGTGCGTAATTTTACTAAAAGAAACTGAAGAAATCGGCAATATGCTTGGCAAAAGTGTTTTGACCCTGAAGGGCAAGACGAAGATTTGACATAATTAATTTTAGCTTTGAGATTTAACATTTAACATTTGAGGTAAAATTATGATCGCAAGACTGACTGGTAAAATCATTCAAGTTGCATCGAAATATATTGTTATCGATGTTGGCGGGATTGGATATAGAGTATATTGCACGACAGGTTTTTTGGAAGGCAAAGATATTAATACCACCTTGCATACCTATCACTATATTCGAGAAGATCAGCAGGCGCTCTATGGTTTTTTAACGGAAGTTGAACTCCAACTTTTCGAATTGCTCATTACGGTTAATGGGGTCGGTCCAAAGGCAGCAATGGCAATTATGTCGTCGTCGAGCCCCGACAAAATTACCGCTGCCATCGGACAGGGAGATGTTAGCCTGTTCAAAGCAGTTGGCGGAATCGGTCAGAAAGTGGCTGCTAAAATTATCGTTGAACTCAAAAATAAAGTCGGTGGAATCGGTGAGCTTGATCTGGCCGGTCTTGAAGCTGGCAATGAAGTAGTGGAGGCGTTGGAGTCTCTAGGTTACAAAAAGCCGGAAATTGTTGCTGCCCTAAGAAATATGCCAAGCGACCTCGATGGGACTCAGTCCAAGCTAACCTGGGCTCTGAAAAACTTGGGAAAAAGAAATTAATACGGTATCACCAATTAATTAGATGCAATGGGCGTTGTTAATCTTGATCTTCCAATATCTAAACTCAACGGAATCGGTCCGCGCAGGGCGGCAATTTTGGAGCGCCGCGGAATAAAGTTATTACGCGATCTTTTATATAATTTTCCACGCTCTTATAAAAATCTTCTGCAGACGCAAAATATCAACGAGTTGGTCGCTGGTCAGGAGGCTGTTATTAAGGCTGAACTCGTTAGCATCGCAAGCCAAAGACTATTTCGTCGCAGAATGACGGTGACAAATGCTGTCGCCAGGGACAAGACAGGAATTATTAGGCTAGTCTGGTTTAATCAACCATTTATCAGCAATGTACTCAAGGAAGGCGAGAACCATATTCTTTATGGTAAAGTGGTTCGCAATCGCAAAACAGGTGCCTTGCAGATGGCATCGCCAAAATACGAACGTACACTAAGTTTGATGCCCATTTATTCAGAAACAGAAGGGATGTCCTCTAAGCAAATCAGAACTATAATGTCGGCGATTGTCGACGAGGTAAGCAGAATAGAAGACAATCTTTCATCCAGTGTCAAAGACAAGTATCGTCTAATGCCTTTGGGGGAAGCGCTACGACAAATCCATTGTCCCAATGATAACGAGAAGTTAGGTGAAGCACGTCGCCGCCTTGCTTTCGATGAGCTACTTGCGGTAGTAACTAAATTCATGGAATTTGATCGTGACTTGGCCGGCCGCTGTGCACCACAGATTAAAATTAATAAAACCATTCTGAAGAAGTTTGTGTCAAAGCTGCCATATAAACTGACAGACGAACAACGTCTCGCAGCCTGGAGAATAATCAAAAAAATGGCCGACAAACAACCGCTTAATGCGCTTCTAAACGGCGATGTAGGTAGCGGAAAAACAGTCGTGGCGCTGTTGGCATCACTCGGGGTGGTGGATGCCGGCTATAATGCAGTTTGGCTCGCGCCGACCCAGATATTAGCCCGTCAGCATTTCGAGACGATTTCTCAATTAATATCAGATAGCCATATCGATATTTCACTCGTGACAGCCGATACAAAACATTCCAATAATCACAGCATTCAGGCTGGAGTTATTATTGGTACGCACGCGTTATTGCATCGCAAGGAACAGCTTAAAAACATCGGCCTGGTTGTCGTGGATGAACAGCACCGTTTCGGCGTTGAGCAGCGTCGCGCATTACTATCAGCTGATGCAAGAACTAATTTCGTACCTCATTTTCTCAGCATGACGGCGACACCCATTCCAAGAAGTCTGGCGATGATGTTGAGTGGTATGACAGATTTAATCACTATCAAGTCGAAACCGGTTGGACGAAAGAAGATTGTTACGAAAACTGTCGATGAAAAGGGGCGAAAAATAATGTATCAATCAATCGAGAAGGAACTCGTGCGCGGCCGCCAGGTTTATGTGATAGCGCCGTTGATTGAAGAATCAGATAGACCCAAGACAACTCTTTTCGGCGACGAGAAGCGCGCGGCCGCGCGCGAGGCTGATAATTTGAAAAAGGTGTTTCCGAAAAGAAAAATCGGCTTACTGCATGGCAAAATGAAATCGGCCGAAAAAGAAAAAATCATGCAGCAGATGTTGCATCGAGACATCGATATTTTAGTATCAACCACCGTCGTTGAAGTTGGTGTTGATATCCCCAATGCCACGGCAATGGTCATAGAAAATGCCAATTATTTCGGCTTGGCGCAACTGCATCAATTACGCGGTCGGGTTGGTAGGTCGCAATATCAATCATACTGCTATCTGTCGACCGGAGATGAATTGAGCCGGACGGCCAAACACAGGCTTGAGATAATGGAAAAAACTAACGATGGTTTTGTTATTGCCCAGAAAGATTTGGAATTGCGCGGGCCTGGTACAATTGTCGGTACGCAACAAGCAGGGTTTTTCGACTTGCGATTGGCATCACTTGGCGATACTATGCTGATAGAACAGGCTCGGGAAGCCGCTCAAGAGATATATCATTCTCATAATCATCATGTCACGCAAAGCGAAGACATTAGACGATATTCAACCCATCGATAACAAGGTGGCAAAATTGGAACGCAGGCGCCAGATTATCGAGTTGATTATCGGTGTGGCGTTGCTAGTGGCTATCGTCGCCGGCGGAATACTCTTGAGTATCCAAAAAAAGGGAAAAACAAATTCAGACAACGCGTCAGCCGATGTTGTCAGATTAGAGTCTGAAATTGCTAATCTCAATAAAAAAATTGACGACCTAAACAAATCGCTCAGTGCAATTAAATCGGCATCAACCGAGACTGCAACAGCTTCGGCAGTGTCTGATAGTGGAGCGCAGATACCTTTGGGAAAAGTCAATATAAACACTGCCAGCCTTAGCGAACTCGATAGCTTACCAGGGATAGGGCCGACTTATGCTCAGAGAATAATTGATTATCGCAATAACAACGGCGGTTTTAAATCGATTGATGAACTCAAGAATGTTAAAGGAATTGGTGATAAAACCTTTGATAAATTCAAAGAATCTGTTACAATTTGACCTGCATCTGAATTTACTCAAAAGAGTCCCGCGTGGCACATGAAAAATAATGATTCATAATTCTTGAATCATGAATCATTAATCACGTATTAATGCCGAGGTGGCGAAACTGGCAGACGCGCTAGGTTTAGGACCTAGTGCCCGAAAGGGCGTGGAGGTTCAACTCCTCTCCTCGGCACCAATATATTGATCAATTTCCAGATAATAAAACAACCCGATTTTTCCGGGCTTTTATTTTAATCTTCAAGATGCGACAATGTAGATATATGTCAAATGAAAAAGACGATATTTTAAGTCTTGTGAAAAAGGGCGAAACCATCATGATGCAAGGTCGCCCCAGTCTTATCTTGCTATGTGCCCGCCTACTCGCTCTACTCCTAGCAATTATTGGACTGTGCTTGATATTCAACTATAGCTTGGATGGTAGCGGAAACGAGGAGAGTATCTTTTTGGTGATTGTAGCTGTTATTGTAGTAGGCCTTGCTTTAGCTTTGGTTATATTTGGAGTGTGGTACAAAACATATTATATTATTACTGATCGCCGAGTTCGCTATTACAGTGGTGTTCTAGGTGTTCAGAACAGAGATATGACCCTCGACGATGTCGAGAACGTCCAGTATCAGCAAGGTATATTAGGTATGCTTTTTAATTATGGTGATATATTTATTCGTTCGGCGGCCGATGATATGCCAATCGCGTTCCAGGGTATTCCCAGTCCAAAAAAATTCGCCGACGAAATTAGAGAAATGGCGAAAGTATAAGATTCATATCAAATCTAAAATCTCAAATGTCAAAGCTAAATCTATATATCTGAAATCTGTTAAATTTTAAGATTATTGGATTTGGTTTTAACATTCGACATTTAAGTTTTGAGATAATTATTATATGGATAAATTAGACTACGAAGAACATTTCGAAAAAACAGAAGATGATATCCGAGCTCGTGATGCCGAAAATCGCAAAATTACGCCTCCTAAAGAGTCGGGTCGCTCGGTCTTCGAGATCCAAAAACAGATGCGAGAAAAAGCCGCCTCGCAAGAGTCGGATGAGGATAGGCAGAATTAAGTAATCTGCCAACTACTATTGTATCTACTGGCCCTTGGTGCTCACAGTAATAAGCAACTGAGTTGCTTTTTTTGTTAAACAAGATTACCAAAGACGTTATAACATATCTCGGCAACTAATAAGATGTTGATAACTTTTCCACTTGCCTTCAAAGCACTTTTTCAGATATAATAACCTTGACAGAACTGCCTTGTTATAACATGTTATAACAAACCGCACTTCAAATATCAATATATAATCATAGTAAGTATCAACAGAGACAACAAGCAGAATTGGAGCAATAAATGCGTGGACAATGGATTACCAAAATTATTAAAATAGGCAATTCATACGGAGTGATTTTACCCGTCCAGTATTTACGCATGCTCAAAATGGACAAGTCGAATCAATATGTCAGAGTCGATATTAATAACAGGTCAAACAGTATTGTTATCGCCAAGACCAAAAAGCCAAAATAACCTTGCAACAGATCTATGAAAAGGAAAATATTATTTATCGTTGGCACAACATCATCGGGGAAGACAGACTTGGCTGTTAAGCTAAGTAAAACCTTGGATGGCGAAATAATTTCTGCCGACTCGCGACAGGTTTACAAGGGCATGGACATTGGAACGGGCAAGGAAGGAACCAGTAAAAACACCGAATGCCTGATGTCTAATTCAAAACCCAGAATAAATTACATTAAATGCAGGGCGAAGTATATCGACGAGGTTCCGCAATATCTTATCGATATCGTCGAACCAGGAGGTGAAATGTATAACCTCAAAAATTTCCTTGACGATGCCAAGCTCGTAATTGAAGATATTTGGGCAAGAGGAAAAACACCAATTGTAGCCGGTGGTACGGGGCTGTATGTGTCAGCGTTGGCGGAGGGTTACGAATTATCACCTGTGAAACTTGGAAGAGGGAAGTGGAGAGCCAGAAAGAAACCGGAATTTATTAAATTAATTATCGGTATCGAAATGCCTCGAGAAAAAATCTATGAGCGGATCGACGCGCGGCTTAAAAAAAGAATAAAAGAAGGTTTAATCCAAGAGGTACAAACTCTGGTCGATGGGGGAGTAGGTGCTGATTGGCTCGAGAAAATCGGGTTGGATTATCGCTTTGTGTCACGCCGCCTGAGGGGTGAAATTGCAGACGACGAGACACTGTATAATCAATTACGTTTTGCTATCCATGCCTATGCCAGAAGGCAACTGACATGGCTCAGACATAAAATTAATGGGGTAGAGTGGGTGAGGACCGGCGACGAGGCACTAATTCTCGCTCGAAATTTTTTGCGGACGGGGGATAGACCCGAAGGAGGACTGTGACCATATCGCTCATAATTTTCAGCGTGATAATGATTCTTATCGGTCTTTTTGGCGCGATAGTCCCCTTCCTCCCCGGCTTGCCACTTGCTTTTATTGGCACCTTGGTTTTGGCTATTGCGACGCATTTTGGCCTTATATCTGTCCCGGTTGTAATCGCACTCGCCTTTCTCGCTCTCCTATCACTTGTAGTAGACTTCGCATCTGGTTTAATCGGGGCGCGCCTCGGTAAAGCAAGTATTTGGGGGGCTATTGGAGCGATAGTCGGTACCATTGTCGGTATCCTCTGCTTCGGTATACTGGGTATTGTGTTTGGACCGGCCTTAGGGGTGCTTTTATTTGAGCTACTAGCCCGTCGCAATAATAATAGCCAAGCAGTTAAAGTGGCAAAAACAACCCTCATCACTTCCCTACTCGGTTTGGCTTTGAACGGAATACTCGCGGTTGTTTATGCTATAGTGGTGGTGGTAGCTGTAATCTTTTAAGATTATGTTTTTGGTATAATTAACATGTAAATTATTTGTTATCCCCTAAGGAGGTCTATGTCACAGCAGACTAAGTGGGTTTTTGGTATTTTGATTACTATTCTCGTGGTGCTCGTTGCAGTTGGCTCTTATCTGGTTGTTTCGGGCCGAATTAAAATCGGTGCTGCGGGCGAGACAGAATCCTGCTTGCAGGTTGTTCCGGCAGTTTCGACATCAAATCTTACCGCAGAAGCAGGTTCTTACTTGAATGTCTGGGTTGGTCGAACAAAGTCATGCAGCCAGCAAAACACCTATGGTCTCATTGAAATTGCTGACCCAACCGTTGCCTCCATCGAATCGGCGGTTCCTTCTGCAAATTCCGGGTTTGGGACAACACTGGAAACCACTGGTTTATTTTCAAGAATCAGGCTTCTTAAGGCCGGCTCAACAACCGTATCGGTTAAATTGGTCGAGAGAGCAAGTCAGTCTCCCCTACAATTTACCATTACTGCTACAACTCCAGCAGCCACTGCTGTTTTCGCTTCGCCTGAATGGACCCCGGTTGTTGATACAGTGTCTTCAACAATCAATCTCAGCGGAGGGACAGCGCCATATCTGTATCGTTCAACAAAGTATATGACACCAACGGGCGCCGGCCAATGGACAACAACAGATACGGGCTACCAAAATTATCTTGCGCTTGAGGATACCAGTCATGCCAAAGTTGAAGTTAAAGGGAAGCAACTGGTTGTTACCGGCAAAGCAGAAACCGTACAAATGTATGGTGAGGTCAAAGATAGCGCCGGCAAGATAGCGAGTGTAAGATTCACGGTTTTCCCCAATGCTAAAACAACGACGGCAGCAGTTAGTAATATTGCTATTGGGCAAGATATGGTTCAGACCGTCGCCAGCAATATTGGGGCAATGTCGATTAGCAACGCCCTATCGACCTCGCTCTGGAAAATTGAATCAACTGCATCGACAGGCGCACCGTCAACCTTGTATTATCGCGGTCTAAGCAGCGGCGCAAGTAAAGCTTATATCGCCGGTGGTTCGGCCAATCCTCAAGGCACCGGGGCCGATTATTGGAAAGATTTGCCGGTAACTGTATATGGAGCTAATGTCAGCGGCACCGTTGTCGGCAAATGTGATACCGGTGAAGTTGCTTATCCGGTGACTTCGAGTGCGTGGAATTTAATGACGATGCCGGTAACAAAATCAAATGCTACTAAACTCAGTACATTGCTTGGTTTGGATACCTCCAATCTAAACTCTTGGGCTTATAGGGGTTTAGGTAAGGACTATGAAAAAACGGATACTTTCAAAGCATCTGAGGGTTACTGGCTCAATACTAGCGCGCAGAATGTTTGCATGTCTCAAAGCGACCTATCTTCGACCGGCACAGTAACGTTGCCTTACAGCCGGGTCAATATTCTCCCTAACCCTTTCGGCGATGTTAAGGCAAGCAAGGTAAAAATTAAATTCGGCACTGGCAAGCAGTACACACTTGCTGAAGCGCTGAAAAACCCGCTTGAGTCTGGCGTACAGGCCTTAATCGTCTACAGCCCCGAGAACACAACTAACGTCCAGGGGAAGTATATTATCTACAAGATGTATTACAGCCAAAACCAATATCCCGAATTGAAAAAGTCCGACTCGTACAATACCAGTTGGCACGATGTCAGTGAGTTGCCGACAAGCTTTCCTGCGCTTAAAGCTATTGGTTGGCTAGTTACAAGCAGCTCTAAAGGTCAACCGATTATTAGCTACAGTAAATAAGTCGATTTTCCCAGAGGTCTCAAGCATATTATTATCGTCCGGTATTTTCTTTAGATACTCGATATATTTTGTATAGAGCAAAACTCAGGTAAACCACAAAGAGTGCAGAGCTGAAGATGAAAATACTCAGCGCAAAGTAATTGACTGATGATATTAAAGCCGGAGGCGCAACGCTCATTGGTGTAGATAGCATCGAAACCTGAATACCGGCACCGGGCGCCACCAAGAACCAAAGGATAAACCACCAACTCCTAAAAAATTGATTGCCGGACTCCGCTATTTGGATTGGTTGAGTTTCGTAGAGATTTCCATCTTGACCCACCGCCTGGACAGTCACCTGCTGTGTCTTGCACAGTTCGGTATCTGGCTTGGGAAAGGAGTATTTGTATTTGCCACTACCTATCTTTTTCAAACTGACATTATATGCCAAGGGAATCGTTTGATTGTCGCACTTGACCCCTGCGCCGATTAAGTTGGTGTTTTTATCGACTGTAATGACAGTTTCGACCATATTTCCAATGGAAGGATATTCAACCGCATAACCGGTAGCGCCCGGGGCAATGGCTTTGCCCGTGGTTGGAGTTGCGGAAAGAGCCGGAGTAGATGGAGAAGCTGACATTGGGCTTGTTGTACTTGTTCTACAGGTTTCACCACTGGGGCAGATGGGAGTTAGGGTCGTGGTGGATGATGGCGCGGAAGTCGTCGAAGATACTGAAGGAGTCGATTGAGTTCTTGTGGCACTCGAGGTGGTATCGGTTAAAGTTGGTGACCCGGTTGTCACCGAAGTTGTTGATGCCGAAGTCGAAGGCACTGTCGTCATTCCGACTGAGGTGCTTGAAACGCTCGGAATAGACGTCGGCGTGGCAGTATCAGTTGTTGACGGCGGGATCGCCTGTGCTTCGGTGGAAGTGGCGCAGGCCGATAGGTTTCCTGTTTTATCCCATGCGACAGCTCCGCTGCCGGGAGCAAATGTGCTGCTGGTGCAGTTCGGACTAACCGGAGCAGCGCCGATACCAAGCTTTCCGGTAACAATTGCTCGAGCGCTAATCAAGATAACGAGGATTGCTCCAACACAAACAATACTCCATATAAGGATTTTGGATTTACTCATAGAACGCTCCTTCTCGATAGATCAATTATTTGTTTACTACTATTACATGGTTGATTATAGCACAACCATAATTATCACTATCGATTGCGGCGGCGCAAGGTTTTGAGCTTTGCTAATTCACGTTCTAGCATTGCTGCAGCACGCGCAAATTCCACATCGGCCTGCGCTTCCGCTTTTTGACTCTTGGCTTTTTCTATCGCCTCTTTGATTTTCGCTTCGTTAAGATTTTCCGCTTCTTCGAAACCGGCTGAGTATATCCGAACTTCTTTCTGGCTAATCTTCGCAAAGCCTTCGAAGATTGCGAAATGCTCTTCCTGCCGACCATCGCCCACAACAGAAATTGCGCCCGCCGATAATTCTGTTACTACCGGTTCATGTCCGGGTAAAACAGTAATCTCTCCTGTTGCAGTAGGTAGGTTCACCTGCTTAATATTTTCGACAGTTTTTGTTCCCGTGGGAGTAAGAAGTGTTAATTGCATTTGAATTTATTTCTTGACCTGATCAATTGTCCCCTTCATGTAGAAAGCTTGTTCGGGTTTATCGTCGTGCTTGCCTTCGAGAATTTCTTTGAAGCCTTTAATCGTATCCCCTAAAGAGACATATTCTCCCTTGGTACCGGTAAAGACCTCAGCAACATTAAATGGTTGGCTCAGGAATCTTTGAATGCGTCTGGCCCGTGCAACAGTTACCTTGTCCTCGTCGTTCAATTCTTCCATACCTAAGATAGCAATGATGTCTTGGAGGTCTTTGTAACGCTGCAATACTTTCTGTACACCGCGAGCCACTTCGTAATGTTCTTCGCCAACGATATTGGGGTCAAGGATTCCAGATGAGCTGGCGAGCGGATCAACTGCCGGGTAAATACCTAATTCCACCAGCGCTCTTTCCAAAACAATGGTCGAATCAAGGTGAGCAAACGTGGTAGCCGGCGCTGGATCGGTCAGGTCGTCGGCCGGAACGTATACGGCCTGGACACTGGTAACCGAACCCTTGTCGGTTGAAGTAATTCTCTCTTGAAGAGCTCCCATTTCTGAAGCCAGTGTTGGCTGATAACCCACTGCTGAAGGAATTCGTCCGAGAAGCGCCGATACTTCACTTCCAGCTTGGGTGAAACGGAAGATATTATCGATAAACAAAAGGACGTCCTTACCTTCATCTCTGAAAGCTTCGGCCATGGTTAAACCTGTTAATCC
Organism: uncultured Candidatus Saccharibacteria bacterium; assembly: GCA_964445015.1. GTDB lineage: Bacteria > Patescibacteriota > UBA1384 > UBA1384 > UBA1384 > CAYUJF01. The sequence continues at coordinate 266 of CAYUJF010000007.1, read as the reverse complement.
GACTCGAGCTCGAGCTCCCGGCGGTTCGTTCATCTGTCCAAAGACCATGGCGGTTTTATCCAGAACTTTGGAATTTTCCATGTCGTGGTATAGGTCGTTACCTTCTCTGGTTCTCTCTCCAACGCCGGCAAAAACCGAATAACCGCCGTGTTCGGTGGCGATATTGCGAATCAGTTCAGTAATAACAACTGTCTTACCAACACCGGCTCCGCCGAATAGACCGACTTTACCACCTTTGGTCATGGGCGCGATCAGGTCGATGACTT